>JBAVOG010000475.1:0-9780 GCA_049691875.1 Burkholderiales bacterium
GCGGACGAGAGCGTCAGTCCGAGGCCCGGCTGCTCTTTCAGCGTCAGCATGCCGTTCGCGATCTTCGGCGGATCCTCGAAGAGCTCCGCCTGCAGCGGGTCGCGCTCAGGATCCGTGAACGACTCGACGATGCAGCCCGCCGGACTGGCCGCCACGATGTGCGCGTGAATGAAGCAATCGTGATGCGGCGCGACTTCCACGTGATTCAACTCGCACAGCGCGGCGAGCTTGCGGCCCTCGGTGAACCCGCCCATCATCGTGCAGTCGAACTGCAGGATCTGGATGGCCTGCTCGTCGATCAGCGCCCGGCAGCCATAACTCGTCAATTCGCTTTCGCCCGCGGAAAGCGGGATCTTCGTCCGCTGCGACAGGAGCTTCAGCTCGCGTCGGTCGTCGGCCCAGCGCACCGGCTCCTCCAGCCAGCGCGGCCGCAACGGCTCGAGTAGGCGCGCGCCCTCGATGGCGGTGGCGAGGTCCCAGGCGCGATTGACGTCGATCATCAGATCCTTGTCCGCGCCGATGACCTCGCGCACGAGCGCCATGCGCTCGATGTCCTCGGCCAGGCTCACCCCCCCGACCTTGCCCTTGAATCCCTTGTGACCTTGCGCCTTCAGCATCTGCATCTCGTCGCGCAACTCCGCCATGTCCTTGCCGTCGCGGTAGTAGGCGCACGTCACATAGCAGGGCACCTCGCTGCGATAGCCTCCGAACAGCCGGTAGAGCGGCAGATTCGCGACTTTGCCCACGATGTCCCAGACCGCGATGTCCACGGCGGAGGAGATGCGCACGATCGCCTCGCGCGACCAGCCTTTCTCGTGCGCGAGCCGCTGCGACGTGAGCGCGAAAAGCCTCTCGTAGAGGCGCTCCGGTGCGAGCGGATCGGCGCCGACGACGAGGTCGCCGATGCCCGTGCGGAAGGCATGGATGGCAGCCTCGATCGGCGTATAGCTGGTGGCAAGCCCGATGCCCTCGACGCCTGCGTCGGTTCTCAGCCGCACCAGGATCTCGTTCGCTTTCGGGACCTTGAAATGACTGACCCAGTGCGGCCGGCCTTCGTCCGGAGCGCGCAGGATGTGGACTTCTAGATGCGTGATCTGCATGACGGGTCGCTCGACGATGAAATCGGGGCTGGGGTAGAGGAGCAGGTGGCCGAGGCGCCGATCGCTGCCCGCGCATCGTAGGCTATCACCGATCATGCGCCGCATGCCCGGCGGGCGGCCGGAGATTCGCGCACGCCCCGATGTCGCGCTGGCTATAATTGAGGGTTCCCGCGCATCGCGCGCGGCGTTCCCGACTCCGGCGGTAATCCATTCATGAGCTACTATCAGCGTCACGTCTTCTTCTGCTGCAACCAGCGCGAGCCGGGCGAGGCCTGCTGCGCGGACCGCGGCGCGAAGGACATGCGCGCATACGCCAAGGACCGCGTCAAAGCCCTCAAGCTGAGCGGCAAGGGCAAGGTGCGAGTCAACACTGCCGGATGCCTGGACCGCTGCGACGAAGGTCCCGTGATCGTGGTGTATCCGGAAGAGGTCTGGTACACCTACGTCGACAAGACCGACATCGACGAGATCATCGACGAGCACCTGGTGCACGGGCGCGTCGTCGAGCGGCTGCGCATATAGACTGGAACACGCAAGGGGCACCTCCTCTCCTTGCCACGCTCGTCGCATGCAGAGCTCCCCGACACGCAAATCCGAAGAGCACGTCTTCGTCACTGGGCCGGCCGGACGGATCGAGACGGTCGTCGAGCATCCGACCGTATTCCCGGCGGACGGCGTCTCCGAAGCCGTGCGCGGTATCGCGCTCGTCTGCCATCCCCATCCGCTGTTCGGCGGCACGCTCACCAACAAGGTCGTGGCGACGCTCGCGCGCGCGTTCGTCGAGCTCGGCTATGTCGCGATCCGGCCGAATTTTCGCGGCGTGGGCAAATCGGAGGGAACGCACGACCACGGCGAAGGCGAAACAGATGACATGCTCGCGGTGATCGAATACGCGCGCGATCGCTTCGGCGAAAAGCCGCTCGCGCTTGCCGGGTTCTCCTTCGGAAGCTACGTTCAGACGCGCGTCGCGCAACGTGTCTCATCGGAGCGATTAGTGCTCGTAGGCACAGCGGCGGGCGATCTCGGCGAGCGCAAGTACGCGACGTCGAGCGTGCCCGCCGGCACCATCGTCATTCACGGCGAGCACGACGAGACCGTGCCGCTCGCGCGGGTGCTCGACTGGGCGCGCCCCCAGGAGTTGCCGGTGATCGTGATCCCCGGAGCCGACCACTTCTTTCACCGGCGGCTGAACATCATCCGCGACATCGTGAAAGGGAACTGGCGCTGAACGATCCGCGCCCGGTGATCGAGCCCGACGTTGCCGCCGGCGTGCAGGGTGCGAGCACGGTGCTCAGCGTGCGCGGCCTGCGCAAGTCGTACGGAGCGCAGGAGGTCCTGGCGGGCATCGATTTCTCGCTCCGGCGCGGCGAGTGTTTTGGCCTGCTCGGCCCCAATGGCGCGGGCAAGACGACCACCCTGCGACTCGCGCTCGGACTCATCAATCCGGACGCCGGCGAGATCACCGTGCTCGACAAGCCCGTCCCCGCGCGCGGCCGCGAGGCGCGGATGCGGATCGGCGTGGTCCCGCAGATGGACAATCTCGATCCCGATTTCACGGTGGCCGAGAACCTGCTCGTGTACGGCCGCTACTTCGGCATCCGCGCCGAGGTGCTGCGGGCGCGCATTCCCGGACTCGTGGATTTCGCCGGGCTCGCGGGCCGCGCCGATTCGAAGATTGCCACGCTTTCGGGCGGAATGAAGCGCCGGCTCACGCTGGCGCGGGCGCTCATCAACGACCCGGACGTGGTGTTCATGGACGAGCCGACGACCGGGCTCGATCCGCAGGCCCGTCACCTCATCTGGGAGCGGCTGCGCCGTCTCACCGGACAGGGCAAGACGATCCTGCTCACGACGCACTTCATGGAGGAAGCCGAGCGGCTGTGCAACCGGCTGGTGATCATCGATCGCGGCCGGATCATCGCCGCGGGCGCGCCGCGCGACCTCGTGCGCCGACATATCGAGCGCCACGTGGTCGAGGTGCACGGCGACGGCACGGATGCGTGGACGGAACGAACGGGACGCGCACTGGCGAGCCGCATCGAGCGAGCAGGTGACACGGTGTTCTGCTACGCGGCGGATGACACCCCGCTCCTCGCGAGCCTGGAACACGAGCCGGAGCTTCGCTACCTGCACCGGCCCGCCAACCTGGAGGACGTTTTCCTGAAGCTGACCGGAAGGGAGTTGCGTGACTGACTTCTCGATCGACGATACGGCGCCATGATCCCGGCCGAATATTCGCTCGCGCCGCCGCGGCTCTCGTGGCGCTTCACGGCCGTCTGGCGCCGCATGTTCCTCGTCTGGCAAAAGCTCGCGGTGCCCTCGATGCTCGGCAATCTGGCCGATCCGATGATCTACATGCTCGGGTTCGGATACGGCCTCGGCAGGCTTCTGCCCGAAGTGAATGGCGTTCCGTATATCGTCTATCTTGCGGCCGGGACGGTGTGTTTCTCGACCATGAACAGCGCGACGTTCGAGACCCTCTATTCCTCTTTCTCGCGCATGCAGGTGCAGCGCAGCTGGGATGCCATGCTGAACGCGCCGCTCGCGCTGGAGGACATCGTGTTGGGTGAATGCACGTGGGCGGCGAGCAAGTCGTTCCTGTCCGGGCTGGCGATCCTGCTGGTGGCCGCGACGCTGGGTCTGCTCAAGAGCTGGCTCGCGCTCTGGGTCCTGCCGCTCATCCCGGTGATCGGCTTCGCGTTCAGCGGGCTCGGGCTGGTCGTGACGGCGGTGTCGCCCTCGTACGATTTCTTCATGTACTACTTCACGCTGTTCATCACGCCGATGGCGATGGTCTCCGGCGTCTTCTTCCCCGTTGATCAGCTGCCCGCGGGCATCCAGATCGTCTCGCACGTTCTGCCGCTCACGCACGCCACACTGCTCGTCCGGCCGCTGCTCCTCGGCGAGATTCCTGCGGATATCGCGCTGCACGTGGCGGTGCTGATCGCGTACGGTGCGGCGGCTTTCTACGCCGCGCTCATCCTGTTTCGCAAACGATTGCTCTCCTAGCCATGCTCTGGATAAAAGCCCTGCACATAATATTCATGGTCACTTGGTTCGCCGGCCTCTTCTATCTCCCGCGCCTTTTCGTCTACCACGCGATGATCGATCCCTCGGAGAAGTCGGAAAGCGAGCGCTTCAAGATCATGGAGCGCAAGCTCTACTTGGGCATCATGACGCCGGGCGCGGTCCTCACCGTCGTCTTTGGCACCTGGCTCTGGCTCGGCTACGGCTTCACCGGCGGCTGGCTGCACGCGAAACTTGCGGTGGTGGCGGCGATGATCGTCTACCACCTGTGGTGCGGCAAGCTGGTGAAGGACTTCAAGGGCGACCGGAACACGCGATCGCACGTCTGGTTCCGGTGGTTCAACGAGGTTCCGGTCCTGTTCCTCGTCGCGGCGGTGATTCTTGTCGTCGTGAAACCTTTCTAGAATCTATCTCGAAATTGCGGCAAAGGTTCTTCATGCAAGAGCGGGCGAACGAACAAGGGGGCGGAGGGGAAAAGGAAGGGGACCCCCTCACCCCTTCCTGCCCCTTGTTTATTCCTGAACGAACAAGGGGCGCGCCCCTTGTATATCCCCTCGTTTGCTAGCGCAATCGTATTTTGAGATAGGTCCCAGTCGCACGAAGGTCGGCGTGGGCGTCGGTCATGCCTTTTCGGCGGCAGGCGCGAGCATCGCCGGATACTCGGGACGGATGTCGAACGTCAGCGCGCGCTGCGCCATGCGCAACGCGCGTTCGACCTCCTCGGGACGCTCCGCACGCGCAAAGATGAATCCCAGATAACCCGCGCCGTCGGGAGGCGGCGCGATGATCTGGCCGGGCTGCGCAGAAATGGTCACTGCGGTGACGCCGGGCACGGACTGGGCGGCAGGCAGACCCTCGATTCCATGATAGATACCGCGTCGCGGAACGGGGATCATCATCACTCCCGACGCACCGCCCGCGCTCCGCACGGGGCGCGGGTCCGCAATGGCCTGGCGCAGGATGAATTCCTCCAGCGTCATGCCGAGCGAGTGAGTGAGCATCCGCCCGCACAGCCCGCCGATGGAGCGCGGTGCGACTTCCAGAATCCAGATGCCACGGTCGTTGATGCGCACTTCGACGTGAATCGAACCGGTCACCAGCCCGGCGGCGCGGCACGCGCGCGCGACTTCCTGGTGCACGCGCTGCTGAATCTCGTCCGGCAACCGGGAAGGCGTGACGTAGAGTGTCTCCTCGAAATACGGCCCGTCCAGCGGATCGGGTTTGTCGAAGAGGGCGAGCACGGTCAAGCTGCCGCACTCCAGCGTGCCTTCGAGCGCATATTCGCGGCCGGGAATGAAATCCTCGATGAGAATGCCCAGCTCTCGGGCATCACGATCGGCGCGGGACTGGATCGCGCGCACCCATTTCACGGCTCGCATCAACGCGTCGGCATCGTCGGCGCGAATCACGCCGCGGCTCGCCGTAAGCCGCCGTGCTTTCACCACCACGGGAAACTTCAAGTCCCGTGGCAGCGAGCGCGAGTCCACGCCCGTCGGCAGGTGCCGAAAATCGGGGCACAGGAAATCATGCTCCCGAAGCATTCGACGGAACGCCAGCTTGTCGCGCACGCACCGCACCGCTTGACCAGGGTTCCCTGCCAAACCGAGACGCTCCGCCAGCAACGCAGCGAGCTCTACTCCGGAATCGTCCACCGCCAATACAGCGGTGAGCTTGCCGTCGAGCTCGCTCAGCACAGTGTCCGCGGCCTGCTCGGGCCGGTCGAAATGCAGGGCCATGATGGGCGGCAGGCCCCAGGACGGGGCGAGCTGGTGACAGTAATCCGCAGCCGCCACGATTTCCACGCCCAGCTTTTTCGCGGCGGCGAGAAAATCTGCGTTGCGGTAACCGGTGGTCGGCAACAGCAGCAGAACGCGGTCCATGATCCGGATCGCTCAGAAAGACTGGAGCTGCGATTCGGTCGGTTCGGCGCAGCAGTACCACGGCTCGGATAACCGGGGAATCGGCGACCCGAGATCGCCGGCGAGCTCCGGCGCGGTGTGCCCGGCAACCGCATGGGCCATGCGCCAGACGGCCGCGAAGACTTCGCGTCTCGCCAGGCCTTCCCGCTCGCTCTGCGCCACGCAATCCTGCACATCCTGCTGGAGCCGGTCCACACGCGGATCGGCATGACGCCACCGGTAGCCGAGGAGCGCGGGATCGAAACCCTGCAGCTTTTCCGGGAACCCGGGGAGCTGCAGGAGATACGAACCCTCCGGTACGAGCAGCCGGATCGTGAGCTGCACCGGAGGAACACTTTCCACGAGCTGCAGCTGGACGAGCCGCTCGAGCATGGCGATGTAGCCATCGAGCGTCGTCCAGGGCGTGAACGCAACGAACGTCGGGGCGAGCGCGATTCCTGCTGCGCGAACCAGCGCGACCGACTCGTCGAAGTCGCGACAGGTGTGGTTCTTGGCAAGATGCCGCAGGATCTCGTCGTCCACCGCTTCCACCGCAGTCGTAATGAACAGGCACCCGCAGCGGTGCAACTCGGGCAGGAGCCCGGCGTGGTCGATGAGGTGCTGGATCTTGATGGTGGCGTCGAACGTGACGTGCGGAAACGCCTCGTTCAAGTCGCGCACCAGCTTGAGAGCATGCGTGGGGCCGTTGAAGAAATCCGGATCGCCGAACGAAATATGCGTGGCGCCGGCGCGGACCTGCTGCGCGATATCCTGCAGCACCACTTCCGCCGGGACGATCCGGAACGTTCCCTGGTACACGGGGACCACCGGGCAGTGCCGGCACAAGTGCTTGCAGCCGCGGCTGCCCTCCGCGAAGCCCACCATGCGGGTCGAGCCGTCCGGCAGCATGAGATGGGCGTAGCGGGACAGCTTCGGCAGGACACTGCGGTCCGGTACCTCGAATCGTATCTTCCCCAGGCCGACGAGCGGCTCGCGCTGGGTTGTGGACGTTCGGTCGGCGCACAACCGTTGGCACATGGAGAGTAGCGCGGGCTCCACTTCGCCGCCCAGCACGGTGTCGACACCCAGCATGCGCAGGCGCCCCTCGTTCATCGGGGCATACAGCCCGTACACGCAGATGTGCGCCCCTGGGGCAAGCTGTCTGACGCGTGGCAATGCCTCGATCGCGATGCGGGTGGCCGTATGCATGCCAACGTAGATCGCCACCAGTCCCGCACCGGCCAGTACTTCGGGATCGAGCTTCTGCAGCGAGAGATCCAGGCAAGTCACCGGGAATCCTGCCCGCTTCAGCCAGGCGGCGGGTTCGGCCAGGGCAAACGGCTGTCGCCCGAGCTCGTAGGGGTTGATGAGGACGACGTGAAAGGAGTCGATCGCCTCCGCCGCCGCGCGCGGTCCGGCGCGGGACAACTGATCTGCAGACAGAGGTTTGTTCATTTCCGATTACGGTGCAAGGCCGGGGCGACGCATCGCGCTCGCACGCCGCGAGAGCCGGCGGCGCGCGTCCAGGTTACTTCGATTTCGGCCGCTGCGCGTAAGGCGCGGGGCCCGGGGAACGGCTCGCGCTGGCCTCTTCCAGGCGCTTGAGATAGCTCCGCCACATCTCCTCCTGGTGCAGGCCATACTCGTACAGCAGCTCCCACGAGTAGATGCCGGTGTCGTGGCCGTCCGAGAAGGTGAGCTGGATCGCATAGCTGCCCACCGGCTCGATCTGCGAAATTTCCACGTCGCTCTTCCCGACCTGGAGAACTTCCTGTCCCGGGCCGTGGCCGCGCACTTCTGCCGACGGCGAGTAGACGCGCAGGAACTCGCAGGGCAGCTTGAAGGTCTGGCCGTCGGCGAACGAGATCTCCAGCACCCGCGACTTCTGATGCAGCTTGATGTCGGTCGGCTGTGGCGTATCGCTGTTCATGATTCGGTGCCCGGAAAACGGATCGCGCGGCGTGCCGGCACCTGCCGGTTCCGCGCTTCGATGTGGCGCACGCTTATTTCTTCTGCCCCGGCGGGACGTAGCCCGCGGCAGTGTCCGCGCCGGTACCGAAGAAATAGTTCTCCGTCTGCTTCAGGAGATAGTCGCGCGCCTTCTTGTCGGAGAGATTGAGCTGGTTCTCGTTCACCAGCATCTTCTGGTGCTCGAGCCACTGCTTCCACGATTCCTTCGATACGTTCTCGTAGAGCCGCTTGCCGAGCTCACCGGGAAGCGGCGGGAAGTCGAGCGCCTCGGCTTCGCGCCCGAGCTTGATGCACTTGACCATGCGCGCCATGCGTCGACTCCAATAGACCCCGTTGAATTCCGAGGAACGTCATTGACGAGAATCCGCAGCCGTCGCCGCTTCGACGACAAGCGCGACGACTCACGCATCCAGTATAGCAACGCGGTCCCGAACCACCAACGATCCCGGGCTCGCACCGTACATCCAAATCGCGTTGCGCCGGCCGATTAACCTTGCCGGCGACAGGGAACAGAAGTGGCGCAGAATCGCTATCGTTGGCCATCGCCACCTCCGGAACCGCGCCGTGCCAGAAGCCGTGAACAAGCCGAGCCACATCGTGAAGTACCTCGATCAGTACGTGATCGGACAGGACGACGCCAAGCGGACACTGGCGGTCGCCGTCTATACGCACCTGAAGAAGATCGCGCGCTCGCGCCGCGGCGCGGCACCGATCGTCAAGAGCAACATCCTCCTGATCGGGCCGACCGGGACCGGCAAGACCTTGATGTGCGAGACGCTGTCGCGGGCGTTGCGCGTGCCGTTCGTGACGGCGGAGGCCACCTCGCTTGCGCAGACCCGGTATGTCAACGACGAAATCGAGGCGATCCTGCAGCGCCTCGTCGACGGCGCGGACGGTGAGGTCGATCGCGCCCAGAACGGCATCGTCTTCATCGACGAGATCGACAAGCTCAAGGGATCCAAGGGTCAGCCTCAGGGCGTCTCGGGCGAGGGCGTCCAGCACGCGCTCCTGAAGATCATGGAAGGCTGCATGGTCAAGCTGGGCACCGGCCAGTATCTCGACACGACGAACGTCCTGTTCATCTGCGGCGGTGCTTTCGTCGGCCTGGACAAGATCGCCTCGCACAGCCATACGTACGGCTACATCTCCACCTCGGGCGAGGACAATCCGGCCGTCCTCGAGCGCCTCAACGCACGCGTCAAGCCCACCGACCTGATCGAGTTCGGACTCATTCCCGAGTTCACCGGACGGCTGCCGATCACCGCCCGCTTCCAGGATCTCACCCGGGACATGCTGGTGCGTGTCATGACCGAACCCGCCAACGCCATGTATTCCCAGTTTCGCGACATCTTCGCGGACGAGGGCGTCGAGCTGACGGTCGATCGCGACGTGTTCGAGCAGATCGCAGACCTGGCGATCGAATACAAGACCGGGGCCCGCAGCCTGCGCGGGCTCTTCGAAGAGCTGATCACCCCGGTCCTGTACCAGGTCCCCGACGACCCCACGATCCGGAAAGTCGAGATCACGTCGCTGTTCGCCGAGCCGCGCATGGTCCACGGCCCGCGTCCGGGTTGAACGGGGTCGCCGGCGCGTCCGCCGGATTCTCCACAATGGCCGAGGCGGGATTAATTTGCTAGCCTCACGCTGCCTAACAAAGGGAGGAAACCGGCGCGGCGGCAACGCGCGCCGGGCAATATTCGATGGCCGAGCCCGCGCCCAAGCGGATCCGCGATCCCGAGATCGACGCCGAGACGGACGCGGACGGCACGCGCACCGTCCGGGTC
>JBAVOG010000476.1:0-3811 GCA_049691875.1 Burkholderiales bacterium
GGGCATGGGCATGCCGACGCGCCAGATCCGCGACCGGCTCGCCCAGCGCCCGGCCTTCCAGGGCGCGCTCGCCGCCGCATCCGACGGTCGCTTCATTCCCGTGCCCGGGGGCGTATTGATCCTGGACGGCGGCGAACGCGCGATCGGCGCGGTCGGCATCAGCGGCGATGCGTCCGACAAGGACGAGTTCTGTGCCATCGAGGCCATCAAGGCGGCAGGCTTTGCAAGCGATCCCGCCGAGCCGCAGCCCGATTGGCGCGCCGCAGGACTCTGACCTCTTCCGCGTTCGGATCGTTTGCGGCGCAAAGATCGCAGTCGCTTGCCATTCCGCACGGCTGCACGGCCCCACTGATGGACAGCGCATTAGGTGGGGCGTATGCTGATTTTCGCCAACCTCGAGTGTCCCTGGAGGCTCATATGCGCAACGTGACGATCTTCGTGGTCGCGTTCCTTGCGTTTCACGCGTTCCCGGCGGTCGGGCTCGCGCAAACCGGCACGATCATCCCCCGGACGGCGATTCCCCAGACGAGCGTGCCGGGCGCCAGTGCCGGCTATCCGTACTCGCCGGGTGTCGGGGTCGGTGTCGTCGCACCGATTCAGGGCGGCGGCGCGGTGATCCTGGCCCCGGGACAGATGGCACCCGGCTACGTGATCACGCGGGAGCAGGCGTGGGGCACCGGTATCGTTGGCTCGGGCGTCGGACCGACCTACGTCGTCCCGAACGCGGGAGGCACGACCATCCTTTCACCCGGCTACGGCGCGACCTACATCCGCCCGAACCCGGTGGGCGGCACCACCATCATCGGACCGAATCAACCCACTACGGTGATTGCGCCGACCGGGCGCGGGGGCTCGGTCATCGTCGGACCCGGCGGCACCGGCTATATCGTTCCGACGCCGCAGGGCACCTTCATCCAGCCGCCCGGCGACGCGCCGCAGAGCATCATCCTCGGCCGCTGAGCGGGTGAAGTCGCGCGCCGCGCGGTACGTTCCGGGAAACCTGCACCCGAGCACACCGCCAAGGTCGAGCGGCCCAGGGCTGTCGACTCTCCGACGTGCAGCGCCAGCTCGCGGCATCCGGTGCGTCCGCGGAACCGCCAATCGACTCGTTCTGTGACGCACTCCCGCATCCCAGGGTCCACGTACCTTGACAATTGCATACGATCGACTCGGCGACGGGCAAATGGACCGCGCGCCGGATCTTCCGCGCGCAGCCGCAGCGTCCGCGAAGCGACCGGTATTGATGCGGGGTACCCGATGTACTACATTGCGCATTCGAGGAGAGACCGCATGGCGGCAAGGTCCCAGACGCTCGGATGGACGTTGTGCGCATTGGCCGCCGCGCTGGCCACTATCGCGCTCGCTACGCTCCCGGGCGGCGCGACCGCGCAGGGTTTCAAGTTCGAGCAGAATCCAGGCGCCGAGCGGCAGGCCGCCGAGACGGCCGCCCGCCAGCAGCGGGTCATCCAGAACATCTCCACGCCGTGCCGGCAGTCGATCAAGAACAAGAAGATCATGGTCATCATCGGCGAGCAGCAATCGAACGGCTACGTGCTCGCGCAGCAGAACAATTACGGACCGCACTTCCAGTTGATCAACGAGCGGCTGCGGGCACTCGGGCTGCGGACCTACACGCCCGAGGAGATCCGCAAGCAGATCGCGCAGGCAGAGATCGACGCCTACTTCAAGAACGATCCCGATCTGGCCCTCTCGGCGTCGAAACGACTGGGCGCGAGCTTCATCCTGCGCGGCCTCATCACCTCGGAGGCGACCGTGAACCCGATCATGCGGATCAATCAGGTCACGGTGGGCATGGGCTTCACGCTCGCGTCGTCCAGTGGCCGCACTGTTGCAGACGCGAACGCGGCGGCGAGCTCGTACGCCGGGCCCAACGTGCGTGCGATGGCGCTGACGCTCCTCGACGAGCACGCGGACGAGGTCGTCTCGAAACTCTACAGCGACTATTGCCGGAACGCGGATCCAGCGGGTTCGGCATCGGGCAAGGTGACGCAGTGAGTCGGAGCGCCCCGCTCCCTGCGCCGCACGATTCACAGGCGTCAACTCGCGGAGGGATCTTCATGGACAAGATATGCGGCAGCCTGATCATTGGCCTCGTCGGCAGCCTTGCGCTCGCCAGCGCGGCCTTCGCCCAGCCAACTTTCGAGAGTGCCTCGCCTACCGCCGGCACCAGCACGTCGGAGCGGGCGAATGCGATGGCCGACAAGGGCATGTACAAGCCGATCGAGTACGCCAATGCGGCCAAGAAGGGCCCCGCGCTGGTCGTGATCCCGGGCGAGATCAAGAGCAGCAACGCGACCTTCATCCAGAAGTTCGGGCCGACCAACATCGCCGACTTCGGCGAGATCGAGCTCTCCAAGGCCAACTTCCAGGTGCTTGAGCGCTCCAACCTCGGCCCGCTCCTCAACGAGTTCACGCTCGCCTACAACCTCGGCGACCCGCAGAAGGCGCGCCAGTACCTCGGCATGGGCAAGCTGCGCACCACGAAGTACATCGTCAAGTTCGACATCCTCAAGACCGAGCAGGTGGCGGCGGCGCAACAGGGGTTCGACGGCGCGGCCATCGGCAACGTCATCGGGATTCTCGGCGCTTTCAGCGGCTCGACCGGGGGCGCCCGGGCCGGCGCGGTCGGCGGCACCGCGGTCGGATCGGTCAAGACCGGCGACTCGACCGGCGTGTGGGTGATCGGGATGCGCTACAAGATCATGGACGCCGAGACGACCGAGCAAGTCGCGCAGGGCTACACCGAGGAGAAGATGGAGATCGGCGCGACCGGCACCTCGGTACTGGGCGTTTCGAGCTCCGCGCAGGGCGGCGTCGGCCTGGACACGATGGTTCAGCGGCTGGTGCAGAAGTCGGTGTGGGAGATCGACAGCAAGTACAAATGACCTCGTCCGGGAACGCATGACGCGCGACGCCGGCCCGCTGCCGGCGTCGGCGTCTTGACGCGAGGCGGATCGACCGTGGGGAGAGCGGCGCATGAGTGACACCACCAAGCTCGGCAAGTTCGAGGTCCGCCGGGAGATCGGCAAGGGCGCGATGGGCGTCGTCTACGAAGGCTTCGACCCGATGATCGAGCGGACCGTCGCCATCAAGACGATTCGCGCCGAGAACCTCCAGGGAGACGACGCGCAGGAGCAGCTGGCGCGTTTCCGCCGCGAGGCGCAGTCCGCCGGCAAGCTGACGCACCCGAACATCGTTTCGGTCTACGACTTCGGGCTGGACGACGGCACCTACTACATCGCAATGGAGTTCGTGAAGGGGCGCGAGCTCCAGGACATCCTCGGCAAGAACGAGCGCTTCGGCGTCGCCGGAATCGTGCAGGTGATGACCCAGCTGCTCGAGGCGCTCGACTATTCGCACCGCAACGGTGTCGTCCATCGCGACATCAAACCCTCGAACATCATTCTGCTCGACGACGGGACCGTGAAGGTGGCCGACTTCGGCATCGCGCGCATCGAGTCGTCGAACCTGACCCAGGCGGGAATGGTGCTCGGCACGCCGAGCTACATGTCCCCCGAGCAGTTCATGGGACAGACGGTGGACGGCCGGACGGACCTGTTTTCTTCGGGCGTCATCCTGTATCAGCTCCTGACCGGCGAGAAGCCCTTCACCGGTTCGGTCACGACCATCATGCACAAGGTGCTGCAGGAGCAGCCGCTCCCGCCGTCGAAGCTGAATGTTCAAGTGCCGCGCGCGTTCGACGCGGTCGTGCAGAAGGCCCTGGCGAAGCGACCCGACGAGCGTTACCAGACCGGCCGGGAGTTCGCGGCCGCGATCAAGGGTGCCGCCG
>JBAVOG010000477.1:0-8373 GCA_049691875.1 Burkholderiales bacterium
GCTCCAGCGTTGCCGCGGCGGCTTCGAGCACCCCGGTGCCGTGCTGAACAGAGGGCCGCTCTTCGGGATCCCGGTGGTCGCGGCCTCGGCGCACCCGCTCGCCCCCGCCGCGCTGGGTGCCGCGGAAGGCGCCTATGAGCATTTCCTCGCGACCATGGCCAAGCGGGCAGGGACTTACACCGGCGCGAAGGTGGCGGACTTCCAGGCCGTTCAGATAAAAGTCGCCCGGGCCCGATGCCTGATCGATGCGGCGCGCCACCTGATGCGCCAATCCGCGATTCAGCTGTCGGAGCATGCGGCGCGGAACGTTGCACCGGAGCTGGAAACCAAGCTGCGCTTCCGCGCGCAGGTGGCCACGGCAGTGCATCAGTCTCGCGAAGCAGTCGAGACGCTCTGGTCGTGTTACGGCGCCAACGGGCTCTACACCCGAGACCCGCTCCAGCGGTATCTCCGCGACGCGCTGGCGCTCAGCCAGCACTTCTCGTTCAACTTCGACATCGCGGGGTCCGCCTATGGCCTCTACGCCCTCGGTGGCAAGTACGCCAACCCGACGATGTAGCGAACAGTTTGCAACCCGGAGACTGCCCGACCCCTCGCCAGCGCGGCGCGACCGTACAATCACGCCTTTATTCGCAGCTATTCCCGCCCCCAGGATTTTGCCAATGATCAATTCCATCCGCGGCACGCGCGGCATGGCGGTTGCGCCACACGCGCTCGCGTCGCAGTCCGCCCTCGCCGTGCTACGCGAAGGCGGCAATGCAGTCGAGGCGATGATCGCCGCCGCCGCGACGATCGCCGTGGTCTATCCGCACATGAATTCGATCGGCGGCGACGCTTTCTGGCTCATCCACGCTCCCGGCCAGCCGGTGCGCGCGCTCGACGCATGTGGCGCGGCCGCACAAGCTGCTACGCGTGGCTGGTATACCGAAAGAGGGATCACGACGGCGATTCCTTTTCGCGGCGGTGTAGCGGCCAATACCGTTGCCGCGACAGTCTCCGGATGGGCGCTTGCGCACGAATTCGCGCGCGAGCTCGGCGGGCGTCTTCCGCTCACGCGTCTGCTCGCCGACGCGATCGACTACGCCGCGCGGGGAATCCCCGTGACGCGCAGCCAGGAAGCGAACACCACCGCCAAGCGGGCCGAGCTCGCGCCGCAGCCGGGTTTTGCCGAGACGTATCTGCCGGGCGGTGCCGTGCCGTCCCTCGGCAGCGTGTTCAAGCAGCCGCGGATCGCGGAAACGCTGCGCCAACTCGCCGATCGGGGACTCGATGATTTCTATCGCGGCGAGCTCGCGCGTGCGATCGCCGGCGATCTCGCAGCGGCCGGCAGCCCGCTGGCGCTCGCCGACCTGGAGACGCACCGGGCGCAGTGGCGCGACCCACTCGTACTGGAGCATTCGCTCGGCCGCCTGTTCAACATGCCGCCGCCCACTCAGGGGCTCGTGTCACTGATGATCCTCGGCATCCTTGATCAAGTGGACCTCGGCAAGGTGGATCCCGCGAGCGCCGACTACGTCCACCTCTGCGTGGAGTCCGTGAAGCGGGCGTTTGGAATCCGCGACCGCTACATTACAGATCCGAAGTACATGTCCGCGGATGCGCAGGGTCTTCTTGCGCCGCAGAAGATTCGTGACCTGGCGGCCTCGATCGATCGCGGCAAAGCTTCCCCTTGGGGCCAGGGCAAGGGTCCTGCCGACACGGTGTGGATGGGGGTGATCGACGGCGAAGGCCGTGCCGTCAGCTTCATCCAGAGCCTCTATCACGAGTTCGGCAGCGGAGTCGTACTGCCGCGGACCGGGATCACCTGGCAGAACCGCGGTTGCAGCTTCTCGCTCGACGCGAGCGCTCTCAACGCACTCGAGCCCGGCCGCAAACCGTTCCACACGCTGAATCCCGCGCTCGCGTTGCTCGCCGATGGCCGGACAATGGTGTACGGGAACATGGGGGGAGACGGTCAACCCCAGAGTCAGAGTGCCGTGTTTACCCGCGCGGTCGTATACGGCATGGGCGTGCAGGCTGCGATCAGCGCACCGCGCTGGCTGCTCGGTCGCACCTGGGGTCAGACAACCGACACGCTCAAGCTCGAATCGCGCTTCCCGGCCGACGTGATCGACACCCTGCGCGTGCGCGGCCATGACGTCGAGGTGCTCGGCGCGTACGACGAGACCATGGGCCATGCGGGCGCGATCATCCGGTATCCGGACGGAATGTACGAAGGCGGCGCGGACCCGCGGAGCGACGGCAGCGTGGCTGCGTACTAGGAGTGGCGCAAATGCAAAGTAAGGACAGTCTCGATGGCCTGCGCGCGAAGCTCGACGCGTTCGCGGTCGAGCGCGACTGGGCGCAGTTCCACAATCCGAAGAATCTCGTGATGGCGCTCTCCGGAGAAGTCGGCGAGCTCACCGAGCATTTCCAGTGGCTCACGCCGGAAGAGTGTGAGCGTCTGGCGGCCGGGACGCGCGCGGAAGTCGAGCTCGAGATCGCCGACGTATTGCTCTTTCTCGTCCGGCTCGCGGATCGCCTCGGCATCGATCCGGTGCAGGCTGCGGAGAAGAAGCTCGCGCTGAACGCGGCAAAGTACCCGGTCGAGAAGTCGCGCGGCAAGTCCACCAAATACAACAAGCTGTGAAGACCTGGAACCACCCCGGCTGCTACGCAGCCACCCCTCCTTGGGAAGGAGGGGAAAAAGCACGCACCATCCCCTCCTTTTCAAGGAGGGGTTCGCCCGAAGGGCGGGGGGTGGTTACGGCTTCGATACGCATCGTGCACCACCCCGTCCGCTACGCGCCCACCCCTCTTCGACGAGGAGGGGAAAGTGCTCTAGGTCTCCCCTCCTTTTCAAGGAGGGGTGCCGCCGAAGGCGGCGGGGTGGTTCGATCTTGGCCAGTTTATTTTGCGTCCTGAGCCGCGCCAGCTTGCTCGCCTATCGCCATCTCTTCCACGCCGGCAACTTCGCCGACGTCTTCAAGCACGCATTGCTCGTGCGGCTGCTCCGGGCACTGGCGGAGAAGGAGAAGCCGTACTTCTATCTCGACACGCACGCCGGCATCGGGCGCTACGACCTGCGCCATGCGTGGGCGGAAAAAGCGCGCGAGTACGCGAACGGCATCACGCGAATCCTGGATCGGCCGGATGTACCCAAAGCGCTGAGCGACTATCTGGATGCGGTCCGCGCCGAGAACCCGGCCGGCGGGCTGCGCTTCTATCCGGGGTCGCCGCGGATCGCGCGCGGCCTGATTCGCCCTGGGGACCGTATGGTTTTCGCCGAGCTCAACAAGCGCGACTGCGCGGACCTCGAAGCCTTGTTCGCCGGCGACCGGCACGTGCAGGTCCGCTGCATGGACGGTTACCAGGCGCTTAAGGCACATCTGCCACCCGGGGAGCGCCGCGGCCTGGTCCTGCTCGATTCGTCGTTCGATCGCGCCGGCGAGTTCGCGCGCATCGTCGAGGCGCTCGCCGACGCATGTCGCCGCTGGCCGACCGGCATCTACGCGATCTGGTATCCGTTGATGGAGCCCGGGGCGATGCGCCGGTTCGAGCGTGATCTGGTCGGGACGGGGATTCGCCGGATGCTGCAGCTCGAGCTGACGGTCGGGCCCGAAAGCGACGCCGCGACGATGCGCGGCTGCGGGATGCTCGTCGTCAATCCGCCGTGGAAGCTGGACGGCGCGGCGCGGCCGCTGCTCGCGTGGCTGGCGGAAGCACTCGCCCAGTCCGGAAGCGGCGGGAGCTCGGTACGCTGGCTCGTTCCGGAATAGAGCGCCGCCCGGCGCTCGCGTGCGACAGGCGGCATGGCCGCAACGTTCCGGCAACATTCGCGCCGCACACTGTGCGCTCACCTTCACGAGACAGAATGCTCTGCCATGCAGTACTGGACGCTCTGGAAGCACGGACCCGATCGCGAGCCGAACGGCGTGCTCGCGGCACACCTGGTGGCCTGCACCGACAGTTTCGACTCGCTCAGACGGCGCGGCGCGCAGCTCACCGCGCGGCACAGCTTCGCCGACTCCTCGGGTGGCGAATGGATCGAGTGGCCGCGTGGCTCGCGCCGCTACCAGCTCGGCACGGAGCGTGACGGCTCGTACATGGTGATCGAGCCGGACATCGTCCCGGAAACCGTTTGGGAGCCCCTCGATGCGGTCCAGGCCCCGGCCACGGACCTGTGGCTCGACGAGGATCTCCACAGCTTTCGCTGAGCCGCAACCCGTCGCTTCAAGGGGGTGACCCGGCGGGTCTCAGCCGCCCGCAGTCCACTGCACGACACCGGTTCCCGCGGTGACCAGCACGAGCGCGCCGAACACGATCCGGTACCAGGCGAACACGCTGAAGTCGTGCGAGGCGATATAGCGCAACAGCCAGCGCACGCAGAAGAACGCCGACACGAACGACGCGACCATGCCTACGCCGAACATGCCCAGATCCTGGGCATGAAAGAGCGCGCGGTGTTTCAGGAAGTCATAAGCGCCCGCGGCGATGAGCGTCGGCACGGCGAGGAAGAATGAAAACTCGGTCGCCGCGCGCCGCGACAGGCCGAACAGCAACCCGCCGATGATCGTCGCGCCGGAGCGCGACGTCCCGGGAATCAACGCGAACGCCTGCGCGAAACCGATCTTCAGCGCGTCGGACCAGCGCATGTCGTCCACCGATTCCACGGTGATCCGGTGCGCGCGCCGTTCGGCCCAGAGAATGATGAAGGCACCCACGATGAACGCGATCGCCACCGGCACGGGCTTGAAGAGCGCCGCCTTGATATGGCTGCCGAACAGCAGTCCGAGCACCGCAGCCGGAACGAATGCGATCGCCACGTTCGCGACGAACCGCTGGGCGGTTGCGTCGGTACCGATGCGCGCGAGCACGCGCGCGAAGCGCGCCCGGTACTCCCAGACGATCGCGAACATCGCACCGGTTTGAATGACGATCTCGAATATCTTGCCGCGTTCGTCGTTGAAGCCGAGCAGATCCCCGACGAGGATGAGGTGGCCGGTCGACGATATCGGGAGGAATTCGGTCAGCCCCTCGACGATGCCGAGGATCAGTGCCTTGAAAAGCAGTACGGGATCCACGATGCGGTTTTCCGGTGTCGACGTTGCGAACGACCTGCCTGGCGAACCGCAGCCCGTCGCGCGCGATTATAAGGGCCGACCGGCGCGTGGACGCGACGATCAGTGCACGCCGGCGAGAAATTCACGGATCGCAGCCCAGTAGGCCGCGTGATCCTGGAGGTCGTTGTGGCCGGCACGTGCGATCTTCACGGAGCGCTTCGTCCCCGCCCAGGCCTCGTAGAGCCGTTCCGAATGCACGGCAGGAATGACCTGATCGTGCTCGCCGGTGATTACGAGGAGCGGCGTGCGGATCGACGGCGCGCGCGAAAGCGAATCGTAGCTGTTGCCCAGCAGCAGCCGAACCAGTACGTACGGATAGTGCTGCTGCGCGACTGCAGTGATGCTGTCGTATGGCGCGACGAGCACCACGCCGGCAAGCGGACGTGCCGAGGCGAGGTAGGTGGCCACACCCGATCCGAGACTTCTCCCGAGTGCGACGATACGGCGTGCGTCAATGTCCGGTCGCGCCGCAAGCTGATCGTAGACGGCAAGCGCATCCTCGAGCAGGCGCTTCTCGCTGGGCTTGCCGCCGCTCGATCCGTAGCCCCGGTAGTTCACGAGCGCCAAATCCCAGCCCCCGAACGCCGCGCGCGCGTCGAGCATCCAGGACACCTCTTCCGCATTGCCGCCGAAGTAGAGCACGAGTGGTCGCGGAACCGGATCGGAGCCGATCGCGAGCCAGCCGCGCAGCGTGACGCCATCCGGGCGTTCGAAGCGGAGATCCTGGACGCCCGGATGACGCGCGATGATCGCTTCGTGCGCCCCCCGGGGAAGCGGCTGCGGCATGTAGACGAGATCTTCGCAGCCCGCGAGCATCAGGGTCGAGGCCAGCGCCAGGGCGACATGGAGGATTCGCATCGGTTAAGAGGTTGGATTTTCCCCTCCTTTTCGAGGAGGGGTCCGCCCGGAGGGCGGGGGGTGGTTGGAGCTTCCATCAAAACTACTCACCACCCCGTCCGCTGCGCGTCCACCCCTCCTCGACGAGGAGGGGAGAACTAGACCATCCTCTCCTCGGAGAGGAGAGGAGAACTAAACCATCCCCTCCTCGGAGAGGAGGGGAGAAATCTCCAATCTCCAGGGCATCCCCTTTAGGAGCACCGATCAAGCCTTCCGATAGATCTCGCCGCCCTGCGCAACGAACTCGCGCGCCTTGTCCTGCATGCCGCGCTCGAGCGCCTTTGTCTCCGAGACCCCCTCGCGCGCGGCGTATTCGCGCACATCCTGGGTGATCTTCATCGAGCAGAAGTGCGGCCCGCACATCGAGCAGAAATGCGCGAGCTTCGCGCCTTCCTGCGGCAGCGTCTCGTCGTGGAACTGCTTCGCCTTGTCCGGGTCGAGGCCGAGATTGAACTGGTCCTCCCAGCGGAATTCGAAGCGCGCCTTGGAAAGCGCGTTGTCGCGGATCTGCGCGCCGGGATGCCCTTTCGCGAGGTCCGCGGCGTGCGCGGCGATCTTGTACGCGATGATGCCGTCCTTCACGTCGTTCTTGTCCGGCAGGCCGAGGTGCTCCTTCGGCGTGACGTAGCACAGCATCGCCGTGCCATACCAGCCGATCTGCGCTGCGCCGATGGCGCTGGTGATGTGGTCGTAGCCCGGCGCGATGTCGGTGGTCAGCGGGCCGAGCGTGTAGAACGGCGCCTCGTCGCAGTGCTCGAGCTCGAGCTCCATGTTCTCCTTGATGAGCTGCATCGGCACGTGACCGGGCCCCTCGATCATCACCTGGCAATCGCGCTTCCAGGCGACCCGGGTCAGCTCGCCCAGGGTCTTCAGCTCCGCAATCTGGGCCTCGTCGTTCGCATCGTAGATCGAGCCCGGCCGCAGCCCGTCGCCCAGCGAGAAGGAGACGTCGTACGCGGCCATGATGTCGCAGATTTCCTCGAACCGCTCGTAGAGGAAGCTCTCCTTGTGATGCGAGAGGCACCACTTGGCCATGATCGAGCCGCCGCGCGAGACGATGCCCGTCATGCGATTCGCGGTGAGCGGTATGAACGGCAGACGCACGCCGGCGTGAATCGTAAAGTAGTCGACGCCCTGCTCGGCCTGCTCGATCAGCGTGTCGCGGAAGATCTCCCACGTCAGCGCCTCGGCCTTGCCGTCCACCTTCTCCAGCGCCTGGTAGATGGGCACGGTGCCGATGGGCACGGGGGCGTTCCGGATGATCCACTCGCGGGTCTCGTGGATATTCTTCCCGGTCGAGAGATCCATCACCGTGTCGCCGCCCCAGCGGATCGACCAGGTCATCTTCTCGACCTCCTCCGCGATGCCCGAGGTCACCGCGGAGTTACCGATGTTGGCGTTGATCTTCGTGAGGAAGTTCCGGCCGATGATCATCGGCTCGGATTCGGGGTGATTGATGTTCGCCGGGATGATCGCCCGGCCGCGGGCGACCTCGTCGCGCACGAATTCCGGCGTGATCTCCGCCGGGATCGAGGCGCCGAACGACTGTCCCGCATGCTGCCGGCCGAGCAGCTCGGCGAGTCGCGCGCCTTTCGGTCCGCTCGCGAGCAGGCTCTCGATATATTCCGCACGACGCTGGTTCTCGCGGATCGCGATGAATTCCATCTCCGGTGTCACGATCCCGCGCCGCGCGTAGTGCATCTGGGTGACGTTCTTTCCGGCGCGCGCGCGCCGTGGCTTGCGCTTCAGATTGAAGCGCAACTCGGCGAGCGACGGGTCGGCGAGTCGCTCATGGCCGTAACGCGACGTCGGGCCGGAGAGCTCCTCGGTATCGGCGCGCTCGTCGATCCACTTCGCGCGCAGTGCCGCGAGACCGTTGCGGATGTCGATCCGCACCTCCGGATCCGTGTACGGTCCCGAGGTGTCGTACACGAAGACCGGTGGATTCTTCTCGGCCCCGAACGATGCGGGCGTATCCGACTGGCTGATCTCGCGCATCGGCACCCGAACGTCGGGTCGCGCGCCCGTCACGTAGATCTTGCGCGAGCTCGGCAACGGTTGCACCGCCGCGGCGTCGACATGCGCGGTGGCGGCGATAAATTTTGGATTGGCGACCATCGAGCACTCCATGTTTTCAACATTGGCCACAGGGAGCGGAGGCGGCAGACTGGCTGCTTCGGCGGCGCTTCCCTGCGGCGGGATTATCCGCATCAGGTTCGAAGGGACTCTCTCACCCCGGCAGGCGGCCTACGCCCGCAAAGGACCCCCAGCGATACGCGCTCCAAGTTACTCCAAAGCGGAGGGGCACGCAATTTATCCCGTGACGGCTGAAGGGTCTAGAGCGAGCTCTTTCCCCTCCTTTTCAAGGAGGGGT
>JBAVOG010000478.1:0-4928 GCA_049691875.1 Burkholderiales bacterium
GGCTAAGCCCGAGCGTCCAGCTCCGTCCGGCGCTTGCATAGGCCCCGGGGACGTCGAGGATTCTTTCACGCCCATCGAAGTCATTTCGAGCGTCTACGTACGCGCCAGGAATCTGCGGGATGCTATGAAGTTTTGGCAGTGAATGAACGCGTGGTCGCAAGTCTATCGTGTCGATCGAGCCTAGGGGATTGCGAAGATCTCGGTCCGCATCTTGAAGCGATCCCGTCACGTTGTTGGCTTGACCTCCGCCTTCGATGGGTTGAGCGGCGAACACCACGTTCGCGAATACTCGTTGTCGTGTAGCGGGATCGCCGCCTAGGATGCGTATGCCTGTTCCATGCGCAATAACGGTGTTATAGAAGATGTCCACGGTTCTTGGCACGGCGTTGTGGGGCTGGATATGAATGGCATCGCCGGAGTGGTTCACGAACACATTATCGTATAGCGCGATGTTGCCTTCGCCCTGGAACAGGGCCTCGCTTGGATTCTCGTAGAAGAAGTTCCTGTAGATTAGATACACATCGTCCTTTCCTGGACCGGTCAACGGGAAGTGCCCGACCAGGACATTCGGGCGGGCGGATTCTCCCCCTGAGGCGTGTTCGGCTTTACTGAAAACGTTGTCGCGAATAATCGTCACGCTTGGGCTTGTCGGTCCGCCTGGCAGGTTATCGCGGTGTTTCTGGTGCTTGATTTCGAGGTTGTAGCCTATGGTGTCACGAACAAGATTGCCCTCGATCAACCCCTCGACAAAGGGCTCTTTGCCATCGGAGCTGCCGAGGTACATTCCCGTGCCGGCACCGATGATCACGTTTCGCCGGATAATCCAGCCGCGTGCCGGGCGCTGAACCGAAATGCCGACGATCTGCTGATCGTGGCCATGGCCCACGATCTCGAGTCCTTCCAGTGTGATGAAGTCGGAGTACCGTGAACGGGCCTCGACCTTGACAGCGTCGACAGCGAGCCCACGTCCGTCCACCTTGAGGTTTCGGATGGTGACGTATCTTGAGTCCACGATGCTTATAGTATTGGCCCCACGTCGCCCGGTTAGCAGTGGCCGCGGTGCCTGTGTCGCCCCCTCGATCACGATGGGCTGTCGGGCCGTGCCCTCCAGCCCGCGGATCGGCAGGCCGTTGCGGTACTCTCCCGTTGCGAGGATCAGTCGATCCCCGGGTTTCAGGGTGGCAACTACGGCGCGATAGTTTGCAGGGGTCGCGTTCAGCATCCGACCTGAGCCAGGTTCGCCTGACGCCAGGCCTGCTTGTGTGCCGATAGCCATGAGAGCAAAGCATGCAGCGAGTAGCGTCAGGATGCACTGCAAAGCGTTCTTGCTCCTTGGCGACTTGACAAGAAAAAACATCGGTCACACAGTCGGTTGACGAGGTCCTGGTAGGATCGACCTTTGAATACGCGTTACCTCTATCCGGCCCGAATAGCGCCGTGAAGGTCCCAGCATCCCCGTTTCGGCAAAAGTCCCTCCGCGCTAGTGTAGCTACCTTCGGATAAGTCCCGCGACAGATTCATATTACCCGGCATGACTCGCTTTCTATCCGACGGTCTCGAGGTGCAATTGGTGACCGATCCGCAGCGCTTTGTCGCGATGCGTGCGGAGTGGAATCGCCTTCCGGGTGCGCCGCGATCAGTGTTTCTCACTCACGAATGGTTCGAGGCGGCATGGCAATGGCGGGCGGGCGATTCGTCGCTGGCGGTGATAATGGTCGCGCGCGATGATGCGCTCATCGGCGCCCTTCCGCTCGTCAGCAAGCTCATATCGAGTCGATCGGGCAGCCGCCGGGCCTTTGAGGCCCTCAGCGTGCCGGACACGCAGATGTTCGATCTGCTCGCTGTGCCCGCCGAGCAAACAGCGGTCGCTCAAGCGATTGTTCAGTGGCTTGGCGCGGGCGCGGCCAAATGGGATGTCCTGGAGATTGGCTACCTTCCGGTGAAGTCCGTCGCGGAAGATTACCTGGCCGAGGCTCTGCGGGCCCAGGGCTATTCCGTGGGAATCGAAGAGGCCGGGTCGAATCCCTACATCGACTTGAGTGCTGCCTGGGACGCGTACTACTCCACTCGGACGAGGAGCCTGAAAAAGGCCAATAACCTCGCGGCGAACCGGTTGCGTAAGACCGGCGAGGTAAAGATCCGTCATCATACGAAAAGCGCGGAATCGCCGGCCGACCTCATGCAGCGTCTCGTGCCGTTGCTTGCTGACATCTCGGGCCGGAGCTGGAAGCGTGACACCGGCAATTCGCTCGATCATCCTGGGCCCAATGCCTTCATTCGTCGCCTTACGGAACTCAGTGTCGAACGAGGCTGGCTGTCGGCCTGGACGCTCACCTTGGACGACAAAGCGCTGGCGATGGAGTACCAGCTGGTCTTCGACGGAAGCGTGCATGCCCTGCGTGCGGACTTCGACTCCGCGTTCTCCGATATCTCTCCGGGCTCCCACCTGTTTCGCGTCCTGTTGGAGGAGCTTTTTCAAGCGGATCTGCGCCGCTACTACATGGGGCCCGGTGAAAACGCCTACAAACTGCGGTGGACCGAAAGTGCGGAGCCTTTGCGTCGTATGCGCGCCTACTCGCGGTCGCCGAGTGGTCGCCTCGCGGCGGTCATGGATCTGCACATGCTTCCGTACGCCCGCGCCGTGCGCGATCGACTGTCACTTAAGAATCGCGCCGGGTCCAAGCCCGATGCCATCCTCGAAAAATGAGTGGCCTCTGCGGCTGGGCCGGCGTTCCCGTTAACGATCGCGCCGGCGTACTGCGACGCATGGCGGCGGCGCTGTCGGACGGCGATGCGCCGCGATGTGAGCAGTCCCTGACCGAGTTCTCGGGGCTCGCATGCAAAGGCATGGTGCGGACCTCTGCAATCGTCGAAGAGAGCGGTTGCGTCTTGGCAATTTACGGGCACCCTCATTGGCCGAAAGCCGGGGGGCGCACCGCGGCGATACAGGAGGTCGGCCACGAAATTCTGGGCGCGTTTCGAGAGCACGGGCCGACGTCACTCGCCGATCTCGAGGGTGACTTTGCCTTGGCTATTCTGAACGCCGTGGCCAACGAAGCGCTCCTCGCGGTCGATCGCATCGGCGTGCGAAACCTGTGCTATCAGAGTGACCCCGAGGGCATCATATTCGCCTCGACTCTCGATGCGCTGGGACAGCATCCCCGCACGAAGCGCGATCTCGATCCGCAAGCGATCTACGACTACCTCTATTTCCACATGGTGCCGGGCCCACGGACGATCTTCCGTCGCCAGCTACGCGTTCCCGCCGGTCACTACGCGCACTTCCGAGGTGGACAAATCGAGGTCAGGCCGTATTGGCACATGCGGTACGCGGAAAACAACGCGGGTACCGTCGCGGACTATAAGCACCGCTTGATGGATGCTCTCTCGTTTGCCACGGAGCAATGCGCGGACGACGTTCCGTGCGGCGCCTTCCTGAGTGGCGGTACGGACAGCTCTACCATCACGGGAATGATGACTCGAACAAGCGGAAAGCCCGCGAGGACCTACTCGATCGGATTCGACGCTGCAGGCTACGATGAGATGCACTTCGCGCGCATTGCGGCGCGTCATTTCGGGGCGACGCATCGCGAGTACTACGTGACGCCGCAGGATGTGGTCGATTCCGTACCCATGATAGCCAAGACGTTCGACCAGCCGTTTGGCAACGCTTCGGCTGTGCCCACGTTCTATTGCGCACGGAGCGCGAAGCTGGATGGCGTGGAACGAATGTTGGGCGGCGACGGCGGCGACGAGCTCTACGGCGGAAATGCTCGCTACGCAACGCAAATGATCTATGCGTTGTACGGGAAGGTCCCCGCTTTGCTGCGATCCTTGGCGATTGAGCCTTTCCTGTTCGGATTGCCGTGGCCGGAAGTCGGTGTCTTCAGGAAGGGAAGAAACTATGTGCGCCAGGCGCGCTTGCCAATGCCGGCCCGCTACGAAACCTACAATCTACTCGATCGTCTCGGCCGAGAGCGGATTCTGACGCCGGAGTTTCTGGAGTCGATCGACGTGCGGCACCCGCAAGCCCTGCTGGAGGAAACATTTCGAGGGACCGACGCGGGCAGCCTGGTCAACCAGATGCTCGCCATCGACCTGAAATTCACGCTTGCCGACAATGATTTGCGCAAGGTGACGCGCATGTGTGAGGCTGCAGGGATGGACGTAGCGTTCCCGATGTTGGATGAGCGCGTGGTGGATCTCTCCCGCGAGCTCCCGGCTGAGCTGAAGGTGAAGGGCACCAGGCTGCGCTATTTTTTCAAGGAAGCACTACGCGATTTTCTGCCCTTGGAGATCCTCTCCAAGGAGAAGCACGGGTTTGGTCTCCCAGTTGGAATATGGCTGAGTGAATACCCACCGCTGAGCGCGTTGGCTCGTGAGATGCTCGGAGCGCTGAAGGAACGAGGCATCGTCCGGCCGGACTTCATCGAATTCATCCTCGGGGATGCGCTGCGCGAGCATCCGAGCTATTACGGCGTGATGGTTTGGGTGATGATGATGCTCGAGGGATGGTATAGGGAACATTCGAGCAATCGCCATGCGGCGAAATAGTCCCATTCCATGCGAAACGTGCTGGTGCTGGAGCAGAAATGTTTCAACTCTATCGACTGATTGAAAAGCAGTTACCCAGCGACCACAGCCGCCAGGTTTCCTCGAAGCACTACATAGATCGCGTCCTACCGAAAGATTCGCGAGAGTTGCGAGTCCTGGACCTCGGTTGCGGGACAGGGCGTTCCCTGGACTTGTTTCGGTCACGGCGGCCGGAAATCGAATGGCATGGAGTCGATATCCGATCGTCACCGGAAGTAAACGCACGGCGCACAACGGACGGAATATTCACGACCTTCGACGGCGTAAGACTTCCCTTCCGAGAGGGGGCATTTGATGTTGTCTACTCGCACCAGGTCTTCGAACACGTGCGCCAC
>JBAVOG010000479.1:0-5594 GCA_049691875.1 Burkholderiales bacterium
ACTATAGGCTGGGTGCGTGCCCGTCGAGCCGGTGCCGCCTCGCGCGCTTCGCGCACCGTCACCGGCACGAGCTTGCCCGGGCCGCTCGCCTCACGCGCTTGGTGCGCGCAAATCCGCTTGCGCACGAGATTCGTGTTAAAGCCATGCGCCAGCGACACCGCAGAGACCGACGCCCCCGCGGCGAGACAGCATTCCACCACCGCACACTTGAGCTCTGCGCTAAAGTAGCGCCGTTCGTTGCGTGTGATGCGCAACGGCTGCCCAGGCACTCTCGAAGATTCGAACCCCATGGTGTCCATCAACTCCGAAGTGGACACCAATGTTGGCAGCACACAACTCAATCGCGCAAGACGGTGCAGACCGGACGCTTACCGAAGATCGAGGAAAACTTGCGGGGAACCATAGATGCCATGGCTCGCGACGAACGAGGCGCGGATCAATCGAAACAGTCGCATATCTTCCTCAGCGCGATCCGACACCGGCTCATTCAGCCAAGCGTAGTATCCACTTCGGGCCACCCCGAGCAATCGACACATCATGTCGACGCTGTAGTCGCGGTCGTTATTCTTGATGACCTGGTAGATCCGCCGAACGTTGCGCGAACGTTTTCTCGTGGACATGGCCTTCGTCCACCCTATTTGGCGGTGGCGCTAAGACCTGTCCACCAAATCCTGGGAACTCCAAACAGCTGATCCTTACGGAAGACGGAGTCCGCCATGCCCAAGACCCGCCCGCCCTCACAAGGGACCAGCTCTTTTTTCCGCGTTCTGCTGCGGCGCACTCTACGTCCTACGCACTAGGCGCGACCCCGGGCGAATGACTCTTCAATCCTGTCCGAGGTGAGTCGTCAAGGTGAGTATCCCGCTTGCTCGCATTAGCGATCGATGGGACGTGCTCACAATGCTTGTAGTACGCCATTGTGAGGTTCACCACGTCGGCGAGCGGAGCACTGCAGAGCCGCTCGTATAAGGCACCGCGAACTTCATGGTACGGCACGTGACGTAGCAGTATCTCCATCACACCATCAACCCTCTCGGCGGCAGTCTTTTGAAGAACATCTTTGGCCGTGATCTTTCCCTCGCACAACATGCGCTCAAACACTTGGTCGTCCATTTCCCTCTTCCTCCTGTGAGCATCGCGAGAGCGTGGTTTCACCTCTACCTGGGTCCGCACGGTTGCGGTGCTCCACGCCCAGCACTCGGAAAAAGGATACGGCACAGTTCACTGAAGAACTGTCAACTTTCGTCAACTGCATGGCCAGAAGCACCTGCCCAGATGCCGAATGCGTCAGACACGCGCGGTCGTGCGCCTCTGCCGATGAGGAATCGGTACGAGAATTGACAATCTTTTGCACTCTTCATTGTGTTGTTGGACTAGCCTTCCTCGTAGGTCGATAGCTCAATGGCAAGAGCGTCGGGTTCCAATTCCGAAGGTTGAGGGTTCGAATCCTTCTCGGCCTACCGCTTCGAGGACCAATATTGACGACTCTCGGTGTGAGTTCACGGGGAAGGCTGCCTATTTCACTCCGGCCGTGTTGCCGCTGGCGGTCGCACCGGCTTATGCGAAGGCTGGATCCACGAAGGGCCTACCGCCCGTACTCGAAAAAAGGCATCAGTTGCCCCCGGGCCTAACCAAGTAGGGCGTGAGGTACGTCGGATCGGACTGGAGCGGTTGCGAGTGCCGGCGCGGCTCCAAACCGGCGGCCGACATTTAACAGATGAGCTGCAACATTGTCGGCGTAAGACTTCTGGCCCCATGACCGAATATGGGCTAAGCGAAGATCGGTTCTGGACAGTGTCGCCTGCGGCGAGCGAGATCTTTAGGCACGTCGAAACCCATCCGGACTTGAGAGAGACGTCCTGGGGCTTTCATGGCAAGAGCGGGTTCGTGGCATTTGGACGCACTGGGGCCACGTTCTCGTGCGTCAGCGGGTCAGGAGGGGGTACGGACACGGTGTTCGTCTCTGCGGAACTCGAATCCGACGGCAGTTGGATAGTTGAGCATCGCATCAAGCGAGCAAAGTAGCGTTCGGCTGTGATCGGCCGCACGGCGATGCGTGACGAGCCTCTGGCGCGAGTTATCTCGGGGCATGTGCGAGGGTGGCGGGTTCGGGAACAGTGACAGCCTTGACATTTAGCTGCTCGCCGCACGCTGATGCACAATCCTTATCCTTACCGTCGTCCGTGTATGCGACGACAATATTAGGGTCTGGGTATACAAAGTTGTTAGTTTGAACGTCCGCCGCACGGGTCGCGATTCCTACCGTATTCGGATTTCTGCGCTCATCGGGTGATTAATCGTTGCATAGTTCGCTGAATTGCCACGCCGATAAGGGCGCCGAGAGCGTTTACGATCGCGTCCTCGCTTTCGAAGGCGTGGTTGTGGGTGCTGATTTCGGTGATTTCATGGACGATGCCGATGGCAGCGACGAGAATCGCGATGTGCGCCACAGGCCGCTTAGGCCAACCGAGCCCGAAGGCGAAGGCGATCAGAGCGAAGACAGCGAGGTGCGTCACCCAGTGCATAGCACCAGGAAAGGCGTGGCCGGCATTGGGTGTGCTGCCTACGATAAAAAGGCCGAGCGTAAGCAGCACGGCGAACGCGCGGGCAAGCCTAATGATTGATGAAAGGGTCGTCACTTTCAGAGGTATGTGCTGGGTAGATGGGCGAAGGCTACTTCAGCCCGTGGCGAGATGTGCCGGAGCAGGACTACCGCACTTGCCGCCACTCGATCGACCGGCCGGACGGTGTGCATCTATGGTGCGAGCGGCACCTGCTCGTCGTTGTGTTTGCTTGCGGGTGGTGAGAGCGGGAGGTGCGAGCGGACGGGCCACCGATCGGCGCCTAGATCGGGCGACCTCGCGCGCCGGGGTGTCCGCGGTAGGGGCTGAAATTAGCGTCCGGATTGGAGGATTCCTCGTCGACCTCACGAGGCTTACAGGAATTTATAACCGGGCTACGTGTGCCCAGCACGGCGCTGCTGCGTGAAGTGTGAGCCACCGAGCCACGCTGGCCGTCGAACGCTCGCACTAGAACGCTACGCTTGCTCGCTCAAGCGAATCGCTGGGGCGTGGTCGCAGTGTTTGAAGTACGCCGTCCTTAGAATCATGTAGTCGGCACGCGGCGCACTCCCAATCCTTTCGAGGAGGGTGCGGCGTACTTCGTCGTATGGCAGATGGCGCAGCAACATCTCTGTAACGCTGTCAACCCTCTCGGCGGCAGTCTGGCGCAGGAGATCCTCCGCCGTTATCTTTCCCTCGCGCAGCATTTGCACCGACGATTGTTCGTCCATTTCACTCTCCTCCACGCGCAACACTCGGAGAAGTTTACTGCCTCGGTTCATGGACGACTGTCAACTTTCGTTAACCTCGTGGGCACAAGCACGATCAGCGGTGAAGTGCGGACTAAAAACAAGAAAGCCCGCGCGCGGCGGGCTTTACGTGGTCATGGCGCTGTCAGATCGGAGCTATACCTACTTGACCTTAACTTCTTTCACTTTCTTGACCTTAACTTCTTTCACTTTCTTGTCCATTGCTTCCGTTTTATGAGATCCGGCCTTGGCATATGAGGGCGCAACCGCCAAGCTCAGAATTGCCGGCGCGACATACGCTGCCTTCTTTACGAACTCACGCCGTGAGTTGCTCTGTTGTTTGTCCATAACGTTTGTCCATAACGAAAGGGGGATAGTTACTCAACACAATAGAAGAATAGGCCCGCAGGGGGGATTCTGCAAGGGGCGGCGGAAAGTCGTCACTGTACCGAGCATTGTGGATGCCTGTTGATACATGCGTGGCGACCTGAGGCGGTGAGCGTGGGATGGGTACTTGTTCTGGGCCACTGCTATCATCTGGGCCGTCACCTGGGTACGCCGTTGGCTTCCGCGTGCGCGACGTGGCCATCGCGCCTGACGGGGCCATCTGGCTCATTTAGGACGCGAATCCTGGCGGGTTGTTCAGGCTGATCCGAAGTTGCTGGAACCGGCGGACCCTGTGGCTCCTGGGCGGGGCCTTCGGCAAGGTCAATTGATGGACCTGAAAAAGGCGGTAGGGAGTCCCACGGCGGCACCGCGCTCGCGTCGCCCCACAGCCTAGACGCAAAAAAGCCGGCACGCATTACCGGCTGCTCAAGTCGAGGTACGAGGTGTGCCGTCTCGGCTACCAGCGCTCCGGCCAGAGCGTCACCCAAAGGCCGAGCGTGGCAATGTCATTGTAGCGCTGGATCTTAGGAAAGTAGGTGAGGTTCAGCGTCACTGGACCGAAATCGTAGCCAACGAGCGGAAGTGGCGCGACGAACGTGTTGCCGTCGTTGTATGTGTCGCTCTTGAAGACCACCAGGGCACCGCCGAGCTGCAGGCCGCGCCATGGATTCCATAGTGCTGAAACGCCTCCTTGCACGGCGGTATTCCGCCCCGAGTCGCGATAGGCGCCGACTTCGGCGTCGAATGCCCAGCGCTCCAAGGTCGCGAAGCGGTACCGTACGCCGAGCCCAGGATTGAAATCGTTGTTGGTCCCGAGAGCGTCGGCCTTGGACCGGTCGAAGTGATATGACAAGCCGAAAACATCGAGACCCCATTCGCCCGCGGTAGCCGGCGCCGCACAGCCGGCGAGGAGCAGGGCAAAGAGCATGCTACGCACGGCAAGCACTCGCAGGCCCTTCAACAGAGCAAAGCGATAAATGTCATGTGGGAACGTAAGGGTGCCCCCTGTGGATTCATCACATGCATCTCCCAGGTACGGCTTGAAATACTAACGTAATTCGACGCCGCCAGAACTCCCGCGGCGGAATAGGATTCCGGTCACCTTGATCGGGCACTCGTTATAGGTCCTATGTGCGTTTCGATCGAAACCGCCAACTGTCGGGCTTCGGGGGTATCTTAAGGGGTAGCTTGAGAGGCCCGACCAAGGAAGTGGTCATAATTTAATGGGTTAGTGCGCAGTTTCGATTCTCTCTCCTGGCACCACGGCTTGCAGCACTTTTCTTTATCCCCTCCTCGTCGAGGAGCAACCGTGTTCGGTTATGTCTCCTGGAAATTGGGGGTCCAGGGGGTGTCGGTGCGCGCCATGGCGTTGAGAATGGTCAGCATTTTGCGCATGCAGGCCACCATCCCGCCCGCTGCGCGGGCACCCCGCCCGGCCCGAAGCGGGACACTCCGGTCGTGCGCCGGCTCGAACGTGCGCAGGCACGTTCTTCGAAACCCCGGCTCACCCTTGAAAAGGTGGGGGAGAAAATTCAGCTCTTCGCCTTGTCGAGAGTGTTCGGCATGGTCGCGGGCGGCGCGTCGCCCGCGCCGTCGCGAGGCAGTTGCTCGAGGCGATAGCCGTGCTGGTAGATGGCCGACAAACGCCAGCCGTTTTCCGGCAGCAGGCCGAGCTTGGTTCGAAGCCGGCTGACGTGGGTGTCGACCGTCCGGGTGTTCAGCTCGGGGCTGCGGCCCCAGACCGTTTCGAGAATGTGGCCGCGCGAAACGAGATTGCCGACGTTTCGAAACAGGAACGTCGCAAGGTCGAAATCCTTTTGCGTGAGCTCGATCGACTCACCGTTGCGGACGACCAGCCGGCGATTGGGGTCGATTTCGAACTCGCCCACCTGGAACC
>JBAVOG010000480.1:0-2862 GCA_049691875.1 Burkholderiales bacterium
CACCTGCTCTTCCATGAGCGCCTCGCCGAGCCCCATGTAAATGCTGCCTTCCACCTGCCCGCGCGCGAGCACCGGGTTGATCGTGCGACCGATGTCGTGTGCCACCCAGATCTTCGGCACGGTGATCCAGCCGGTCGCCGGATCGACTTCCACCTCGACCACGCACGCGGTGTAGGAGTACGCAGGCGACGGTCCGACACCGGCACCCTTGAACTTGCCTGGCGCTTTCGGCGGCGAATACGATCCGACCGAGCCGAGCGTGCCGTGCTTCGCCTCGGCGAAAGCGACGGCCTCGCGGAAGCGCATGGTCTTCGACGGATCCTCCGCAGCGAATACCTGGCCCTGAGCGAATACGACGCGCTCGGGCAGGACGCCGAGCTCTTCGGATGCCGCATCGGCGACGAGCTCGCGCAGGCGCTCCGCAGCCTGGATGGCCGCGTTGCCCATCATCACCGTCACGCGGCTCGAATACGAGCCGAGATCGACCGGCGTGATGCCGGTGTCGCCGGTCACGCAGCGCACGTCGAACGCCTCGATGCCGAGCACTTCCGCCACGATCGCGGCCAGCACGTCGTCGGAGCCCTGGCCGATCTCGGTCGCACCACAGAAGACGGTGACCTGTCCGCTGCGATCGAGCAGCAGCTGGACTCCGGAGTGCGGCATCTTGTTCCAGTAGATCGACACGCCCGCGCCGGACAGATACGCAGCGCAGGCAATTCCCACGCCGCGCCCTTCTGGAAGCTTGCGGTGCTTGTCCTTCCACCCGGACGCATCCACCACCTTTCGAATGCACTCGGCGAGCCCGATCGAGCCGATCTTCAGCCAGTTCGCCGTGAGCGTATTGGGCTTGGCGACGATGTTCAGCCGGAACTCGGCGGGATCCATTCCGAGCCGCTCCGCGATCTTGTCGAGCTGCACTTCCTGACCGAAGCGCGGTTGCGGCGTGCCGTGGCCCCGCTTGGGTCCGCACGCGGGCTTGTTGGTGAACATGCGCGCCGCGTCGAACCGGTAGCGCGGCAGCTCGTAGGTCACGGGCTGCAATACGCCCGTGTAGAAAGTGCTCGCCGCGCCGTACCCACCGTAGCCGCCGCCGTCGAGGAGCGTCTGCACGCTCATCCCCGTGAGCTTGCCGTCCTTCGTGACCCCGGTGCGCATCTTCATGAGCACGGGATGGCGGCCGCGGTGCATGTAGAACACTTCCTCGCGCGTGAGGCAGATCTTGACCGGGCGCCCGAGCCGCATCGCGGCACGCGACACGACGATTTCGTGATTGTGCAGGTCGCACTTGCCGCCGAAACCGCCGCCGTTCGGGCACGCGATGACGCGGATGTGCGCGGCGGGAAACTGCAGCGCTCGCGAGAGCGCGCGATGGAGATAGTGCGGCACCTGCGTGCTCGACCAGAGCGTGAGCTTGCCGTCGGCGTCGACCGCTGCCACCGCGGCATGCTGCTCGATCGGTAAGTGCGTGTTGCCCTCGAAGAAGAACAGGTCCTCGAAGACGTGGTCGGATTTCGCGAGCGCCTCCTCCACGTCGCCGAACTCGTAGGACTGGATGCGGTGAATGTTGCCCCGCTCGCCGTAGTCGTGGATGCGCGGCTCCGACGTCGCAAGCGCCTCTTCGGGCGTCGCGATAGTCTTGAGCTGCTGGTACTTGACGTCGATCAGGTCGAGCGCCTCCGCCGCGGTCTGCTCGTCCCGGGCGATCACGGCGGCCACCGGGTCGCCGACGTAGCGCACGCGCTCGGGGGCGAGCGGGTACTCGTCCTGCGACACCGGCATCATGCCGTACGGGACGGGAAAGTCCTTGCCGGTCAGCACCAGGTGCACGCCTGGATGCGCTGCGGCGCGCGAGACGTCGATCGACTCGATGCGTGCGTGCGGGAGTGGCGAGCGCAGGATCTTGCAGTGAAGCATGCGCGGCAGCTTGATGTCGTCCGCGAAGCGCGTCTGGCCGGTGACCTTGGCGCGCCCGTCGACGCGGCGTCGCGGCTTGCCGATGACGTTGAAACGGCGCGGCGCGCTCATCGTTCGCCCCCCTCTTTACGCGGCTCTTCACGAATCTGGCGCGCGGCTTCCTCCTCTGCGCGCATCTGTCGCGCAGCTTCCTCTATTGCCTCGAAGATCTGCTGGTATCCCGTGCAGCGGCAGAGGTTCCCGGAGATCGCATCCTTGATCCGCGCGCGGCTCGGTGCCGGCTCGGCTTCGAGCAGCGCCCTGGCGGTCATCAGGATGCCGGGCGTGCAATAGCCGCATTGCGCGGCACCCAGGTCGGCGAACGCGGCCTGCAAAGGATGCAGATCGGGCCCTCTGGCAAGGCCCTCTATCGTCTCGATCCCACGGCCTTCGCAATCCAGCGCGAGCGCGAGACACGAGAGCACGGGCACGCCGTCGACCAGCACCGCGCACGCGCCGCACTCGCCGAGCTCGCAGCCGTGCTTCGTTCCGGTGAGATCGAGGTCTTCGCGCAGCACCTCGAGCAATGTCTTGTAGGGAGCGAAAAGGAAATCGACCTCCTCGCCGTTCACCCGCATGCGCATGCGAACGTTTTCTTCCGCTGCGACGTCGCGTTCCAGGACGGGTTGCATGCATTCCCCCGATCGGCGACCGCCTGCGGCCGGAAGGGGCCGGGGGCGGTATTTGTTTGGACCCCAAACTATACTGCCGCGGCCGGCTTCACGCAAAGGCTTTTGTCTGGTGTTGCGGTGCGAGAGCGCCGGAACACAAGACACGGCCCGCGTCCTGTCGGCGCGCCGCGTTATGATCTCCGGACAGCTTTGCAGGCATGGAGGACGCGACGATGGAACAGGTTGCCGTGATCGGCGGCGGCACGATGGGTGCCGACATCGCCGCGATCTTCGTGGC
>JBAVOG010000481.1:0-4425 GCA_049691875.1 Burkholderiales bacterium
ATCTCGTTGAAGCTGCGCTCGGCCGCGCCGGCCGCCCGGGCGTAGAAGTAGAGCCCCTCGCGGGTGTGGCTGGGGCGCTGCTTGCGTTGCTCGAGCACGGTCTGCACCGACGCGCGCAGCGCGGTTCCCGAGAAGAGCAACGAACCCATGCCCGGATTGCCCATGGTCGCAAGACTTGCCGTGCAGTCGACTGCCGGCAGGTCGCTCAACGGGATGCCGACGACGATGCGCTTCGGCGCGGCGCGCCGCAGCGCGAACTCGAGATAGCACCGCGTCATCGCCCACGATGCCCCGGCAATGCCGAAGTTATATCCGGTCAGGCGGCCCTGGTCCGTGAACGACGCGTTGCGTGGATCGAACCCGATCTCGGCGAACGAGCTTCCCAGCACGATGGCGTCGGGCTGCTCGCTCGCCACGGTGGCGGGCTTCACGTGACGCTCGAAGCGCCGGAACTTCGTCTTGACGGCATTGAAGCCGTCGATGCTCAGGTCGCGGTAGTACCAGAACGGATCGACGATGCGATTGAACAGTCCCACGAGTGCCAGTCCGCCCAGGATCCCGATGAGCAGCCACACGGCGAAGCGTCTGAAGAAAGGGTAGGGCATCAGAACTGGAAGTAGATGAACTCGGACAACTCGGAAATGCTGAGGATCGCCCAGACGCCGATGACGACGCCGCCAGCGAGCCAGCGGGGCGTCGGACGCCAACGCCACCAGTGATGCGCGAGCGCAGGTCCGGAGTCCGGGACGTTCAGGGCAGGCCGGTATCCGCTGAGTACCTGCTGGGTGTTGGGGAGTGCCCAGACGATGATGAACGCGATGACGAGGAAGTTGATCTGTCCGCCGCCTCCGAACGTGGGGAGATTGTGGAAAGGCACGCCATGCGCCGCGAGCCATTCGCCCACGGGCCCCCACTTCTCGAGCCAGCGATAGGGCAGCACGAGGCCGTTCATACCGGCCATGCCTTTCAGCACGTACAGGGCGCTGTCGAGGCTCTCGGCGCGAAAGAACACCCACGCCACCACGACGGAGAGAAAGGTCACCAATCGGGCGGTCGTGCGACCGAGCATGCTCGGCGTGCCGCGTCTCCAGCCGAGCTGCGTGGTCAACGCGCGCCAGGCGTGATTGATGATCAGGAAGATCCCGTGCAGGCCGCCCCAGACCACGAAGGTCCAGTTCGCGCCGTGCCACAGGCCGCCGAGCAGCATCGTCGCGGCGAGATTCACGTAGCGCCGCGCCGGCCCCTTGCGATTGCCGCCCAGGGGAAAGTACAGGTAGTCGCGCAGAAACCGCGACAGCGTCATGTGCCAGTGACGCCAGAATTCGATGATGTTCGCCGCCTTGTACGGCGAGTGGAAGTTGAGCGGCAGGCGCACGCCGAAGATCCGCGACATGCCGATCGCCATGTCGGAGTAGCCGGAAAAGTCGAAGTAGAGCTGGAAAGTGTACGCGAGCGCACCGCCCCACGCGTCGAGCAACGGCAACGGCGCGCCGCTCGCGTGCGCCGAGAACACCGGACCGACGTACTGCGCGATGCCGTCGGCGAGGACCGTCTTCTTGAAGAGACCGATCAGGAAGATCGTGAGCCCCACCGCGACGTTCTCCCAGCGCAGCCGGTAGGTGGATGCGAGCGCGAACTGCGGCATCATCTCCTTGTGATGCAGCACCGGCCCGGCGATCAGGTGCGGAAAGTAGGTGACGAAAAGCGCGTAGTGCAGGAAACGGTATTCGCGCGCCTTGCCCTGGTAGGCGTCCACGAGATACGCGATCTGCGTGAACGTGAAGAACGAGATGCCGAGCGGCAGCACGATGCCCAGCCCGGCGTAGTGCGTTCCGGCGAGGGCATCCACGTTGCGCAGAAAGAAGTCGGCGTACTTGTAATAGCCGAGCAGCGCGAGATCTCCGGTCACACCCGCGGCGAGGAGCCAGCGGGCTCGGCGGCGTTGGCCGCGCGCGGCTGCGCGTCCGATCGAGACGCCCACGACGAAGTTGAACAGGATCGACGCGAGCAGCAGTCCGACATACGCCGGATTCCACCACCCGTAGAAGAAGAACGATGCCAGCGTGAGCCATCCCGCCGCGAGAAAGTGGCTGACCCGGGCGAGGAGCAGGAACCCCAGAAAAACGATCGGCAGGAAGCCGAAGATGAATTCGTAGGAGTTGAAGAGCACGCAGCGAACCGGATTCTTCTGTTCTTGGACGCCGCAATGTTACGCCGGGCGTGCCGTCGGCCGCGTGGATGGGTCCCGGACGGGTAAGGGGTTTAGGTTTTTTCCCCTCCTCGTCGAGGGTGAGCCGGGGTTTCGAGAACGTGCCTGCGCACGTTCGAGCCGGCGAACGCCCGAAGCCTCCGTGCTTCGGGCCGGGCGGGGTGGACGCGTAGCGGACGGGGTGGTGTCGTGCGTTGATCGAAGCCGCAACCACCCCCCGCCCTCCGGGCGGACCCCTCCTTGAAAAGGAGGGGAAAAAAGAATCTCCTACCGCGCCGCCTTGGCGGCAGCGCGACCCGCGATGCGCCCCAAGGTCACCGCTGTCAACAACCCGTTCCCCGACAGGTAACCCCAGACATGCGCGCCCGACACCCCGCATGCCGCGCCGCCGCCGGCAAACAAGTTGGGCAGCGGATTGCCGTGCTCATCGATCACCCGCGCGTCCGGATCGATCGCCAGGCCGCCCTGCGTGTGAAAGAGCGCGCCGGTGACCTTCACGGCGTAGAAGGGCGCCGCGAGCTTCGGCTTGCCGGTGAAATCGCGGCCGAACGGGTCGCGTGCCGCGCCCGTGGCGTAGTGCGCAACCTCGGCGAGAGTCTGCGCAAGCGCGTCGCCCGGGAGCCCCAGTGCTGTGGCAAGCACGTCAATGCTTCGCGCCGATTTGATCGCGCCGGCAGCGTGGGCTTGCCGGTAGTCCTCGAACTCGAGTGCCACGCGGTGCAGGCGCTCGTCGTAGACGTTCCAGGCGACACCGTCCGGCTGTGCGATGACCGGCAGGCACTGCTCGGAGTAACCCTGGTGCTCGTCCGAGAAACGCTCCCCCAGCGCGTTCACCTGGATCCCGCCCTCCATCATGAGCGCCCAGGTGATGAGAATGCCGTGCGGCGAGGCCACGGAGCCGTGGCCCTGATAGGCCGTCATGTCGCGCACCTCCGCACCGAGCGCGCGACCCCAGGTGACTGCATCGCCCTGGTTGCCGCCATGCCCGAAGTAGAGCGCGTCGGCGATCTCCGGGAGGTGCTCGCGCACCATCGGCGCGTTGCCGCCGAATCCCGAGCAGGCAAGCACCAGGGCATCGCAGCCGATTGCCTCGTGCGAACCGTCGGGCCGCAGCACGCGAACGCCCGTGACCTGCCGGTCCTCGGTCGCGAAAAGGTCGACGACGCGGGCCGAAGTGAGGAGATCGATGTCCGCCCGGCCGCACGCGGCAAGCAGCGCAGCCATCAGCGCTGTGCCGGTCTTGTCGGGGACGGCATGCATCCGGAGCGCACTGTGCCCGGGGTAGAGAAAGCCTTCCACGAGCACGATCGGCACGCCGTGCGCGTCGGCCAGCCATTCGATCGTGGGGCCCGAATGGCGACACACGGTTGCGACGATGCGCGGATCGGCCTCGCCGTGATTCTTGCGCTGGATGTCCTCGGCCATCTGCTCCGGTGAGTCGGTGACCCCCGCAGCGCGCTGGAAGCGCGTGTAGGCAGCGGGAATGAATCCCGACGAGAGCGCAGTCGATCCCGACGGTGTCGCGTCGCGTTCCACGACGATCGCCTCGGCGCCATCCTCACGTGCGGCGAGCGCCGCGCTGAGGCCGCACGCCCCGCCGCCGACGATGACGATCGGGACGCGGACCTCGAAGCGCGTGTCCGCGTCGAATATGACTGGCATGGGTGAGGGCCGCTTCTTGCCGCAAGCGGCACAGCGCCTTATCGGGGAGTCGGCCGGTGTAGGTACTGCCCGCGCGCCGGACCCACGATCTTGCCCAGGTCGTATACGAGTTCGCCGCGAAGGAACGTGCTCTTCACCCGACCCGTGAGCTCCTGGCCCTCGAACGGCGTGTACCCCTGCTTCGACTCGGACTCGGCGGCGTGCACGACGAACGATTCGTGCGGGTCCACCAGCACGAGATCGGCGTCGTAACCCTCGGCGATGTCACCCTTGCTCAGTACGCCGTAGCGCTGCGCCGGGTTCCAGGAAAGCAGCTCCGCCATGTGGTTGTAGGACATTCCGCGCCTGCTGCCTTCGCTCAGCACGCCGGAAAGCAGGTATTCGGTGCCGCCGAATCCCGCCTTGGCGAGCCAGATGTTCGAGGGGTCGTCCTTCGCCCACTTCTGCTCGGCCGAGCAGCAGGCGTGGTCGCTCACGATCCAGTCGACCTCGCGGTTCAGCACTGCCTCCCAGAGCGCCTCGACGTCCTCGCGCGGACGGATGGGTGGATTGAC
>JBAVOG010000482.1:0-2828 GCA_049691875.1 Burkholderiales bacterium
GAGAACAAGGACGGCCTCCTCGTGGTGTGCCTGGACCCCGAGCGGGTCAAGGCGTCCCGCATCGTCAGCAACGTCTTCCCGGCGGTCAGGCGCATCCAGTACGTCGTCACCACCCAGCGCGAGTTCAAGGACACCCTCAATCAGTTCTTCGGCGCAGACCTCGACGTCGGCGACATCGGGGATCTGCTGCAGGACCTGGGGGGCGAGGAGTTCGAGGAGGCGGGCAGCAACGACGACCTCTCGGCCGCGGCGGACAACGAGCTCGTGAAGCTCGTGAACAAAGTGATCATCGAAGCCTACCAGCAGGGCGCGTCCGACATCCACATCGAGTCCTACCCCGGCAAGCTCAAGACAGAGATCCGCTTTCGCAAGGACGGATCGCTCTCGCCCTACATCGAGGTACCGGCGTCCTACCGCAACTCGATGGTCGCGCGACTCAAGATCATGTGCGATCTCGACATCTCGGAGCGCCGCAAGCCGCAGGACGGCAAGATCAAGTTCAAGAAGTTCGGGCCGCTCGACATCGAGCTGCGCGTCGCGACGATTCCGACCGCGGGCGGCGTCGAAGACGTCGTGATGCGGATCCTCGCCGCGGGAGAGCCGATACCGCTCGACAATCTCGCGCTTTCCCCGCACAACCTCGAGGCGCTCAAGGACACGGTCAGCAAGCCCTACGGGCTCTTTTTCGTCTGCGGGCCGACCGGCTCGGGCAAGACGACGACGCTGCACTCCGTGCTCAAGTACCTCAACACGCCGGACACGAAGATCTGGACCGCCGAGGATCCGGTCGAAATCACCCAGAAGGGCCTGCGCCAGGTGCAGGTGAATCGCAAGGCGGGGCTCGACTTCGCCACGGTCATGAAGGCGTTTCTGCGTGCCGATCCGGATATCATCATGGTCGGCGAGATGCGCGACAAGGAAACGACCTCGATCGGCGTCGAAGCCTCGCTCACCGGTCACCTGGTCTTCGCCACGCTGCATACCAACAGCGCCACGGAATCGATCGTCCGGCTGCTGGACATGGGCATGGACCCGTTCAACTTCGCCGACGCGCTGCTCGGCGTGCTCGCGCAACGACTCGCCAAGCGCCTCTGCTCGAAGTGCAAGGAGGCCTACAACCCCGGGCAGGAAGAGATCAAGGCGCTCATCACCGAATACTGTCAGGAGCTCTTGAACACGACTGCGTTCAAGAAGGACACGAAAGGCTCGTACGAAGCCGTCTATCGCGAGTGGGTCAGAAACTTCGCCAACGAGCAAGGGCAGTTCACCCTGTACCGCAAGGTGGGATGCGACGCCTGCGGCGGCTCGGGCTACAAGGGCCGGGTCGGATTGCACGAGCTGCTCGTCGGCAGCGATCACATCAAGAAGCTCATCCAGGAGCACGCGCGCGTGGCGGAAATGCTCGCCGTGTCGCTGGACGAGGGCATGCGCACGCTCAAGATGGACGGTGTCGAAAAAGTGCTGAGCGGCATCACCGATATCGCGCAGGTCCGCGCAGTCTGTATCAAATAGAAGTTATCGCAAGATCGCTGCAATGCTTCTTCATGCAAGAACTGTTGTACGAACAAGGGGAGATGCCCCCTTGTATATCCCCATACGAACAAGGGGCGAGCCCCTTGTATATTCCCTCCCTCGCGAGGGCATTCATCTTTTGAGAACTTTGTTCTAGGGCGGCCATGTCCAGTACCCACATTGCGCCGTTCGCGGATCCCGTCGCGCGGCGCGCGACCGACTCTTCCGACGATCTCTTCCGCCGGCTCGATCAGCTGAACGAGATCGGGGCGGCGCTGTCGCTCGAAAAGAACCTCGACGCCCTGCTCGAGAAGATTCTCGTGGCAGCCAAGACCATCACGCGCGCTGACGGCGGCACGCTGTACCTGGTCAAGGGGGACGGGGTCGAGCGGGCGCTACATTTCGAGATCGTGCGGACCGCGACGCTCAACATCGCGCTCGGCGGCACGACCGGCAATCCGATCCCCTTCTTCCCCATCCAACTCTACCGGGACGGGCAGCCGAACAATTCGATGGTCGCCGCCCATGCGGCCCTCCACGGCACGACGGTCAACATCGCGGATGCATACACCGAGGAGGGTTTCGATTTCTCCGGGACCCGGCAATTCGACCAGAAGACGGGCTATCGCTCTAAGTCGTTCCTGACGGTACCGATGAAGAACCACGAAGGCGAGATCATCGGCGTCCTGCAGCTTCTCAATTGCCAGGACACCGTAAACGGCGGGATCGTGCCGTTCTCGACCTCCGACCAGCGACTCGCCGAGTCTCTTGCTTCGCAGGCGGCGATCGCGCTCACCAACCGGGCGCTGATCATCCAGCTCGAGGCCCTCTTCGAGTCGTTCATCGAGCTGATCAACACCGCGATCGACGAGAAATCCCCCTACACGGGCGGTCACTGCCAGCGCGTTCCGCAGCTCACGATGCTGCTCGCCGAGGCGGTGCAGCTGACCCAAGAGGGCCCGCTGCGCAGTTTCACGATGAGCGAGCGGGATCGCTACGAGCTGAAGATCGCCGGCCTCCTGCACGACTGCGGCAAGATCACGACACCGGTTCACGTCGTCGACAAGGCGACCAAGCTCGAGACCATCTTCGACCGGATCAGCCTGGTGGATACACGCATCGAGGTGCTGAAACGCGACGCCGAGATTGCCGCATTGGAGAGCAAGCTCGAGCTGGCGCGCCGGCCGGGGCTCGACGAGATGGCGCAGCGGACGATGATGTACGAGATCGACCGGACGCTGCGCGACCGGCTGCGCCAGCTGGACGAGGATCGCAAGTTCCTGCGTCGCTGCAACATCGGCGGCGAGTCGATGTCG
>JBAVOG010000483.1:0-6665 GCA_049691875.1 Burkholderiales bacterium
CGTCGACGCGCGCACCCCACACGTGATCCATGCGGGCCGGGTAGTGCCCGATGTAGCCGCCGCCATGCGCGGCGACGATCTTGAGCTTGGGAAACCGTTCGAGAACGCCGTCGAACACGAGGTGCCCGACCGCCACGGTGGTGTCCAGCGGGTTGCCGATCACGTTGTTGAAGTAGTGGTCCACGAATCGTTCCGCGCCCGTGAAGCCGTTCGGATGCATGAAAACCATCACGCCCAGCTCCTGCACCTTTGCCCAGAACTTGTCGAGCCCGCGCGAGACTTCGCGTCCCGCGATGTTGGTGCCGATCTCAACGCCGCGAAAGCCGAGTCGCTTGATGCAGTACTCCAGCTCGTCGGTGGCCGCATCGGCGGACTGCAGGGGCACGTTGGCAAGCGCGACGAACCGGTCGGGATGCCGCGTGACGATCGAGGCGAGATTCTCGTTCACGGCGCGTGCCGTCCGGGAGCCGAGCTCCGGGTCGAGCCAGTACATGAACTGGGCGGGCGAGCTGGAGATCGCCTGCACGTCCACGCCCATCTTGTCCATGTCGCGCAGCCGCTGCTCGACGGTCGTCAGGCATGCCCAGATGTTCTCGTTCTGCTTGCGGTTGGTCTCGCGGGTGAGCGCGTTGGCGAATTTCATCGCCGGCTCGCGCTCCGGCGAGAACACGTGCTTCACCATCTCGTCCACCGCCGGATTGACGACGTGGCAGTGGATGTCGATGCAGAAGTGCCGGCGCGCGCCTCGCGCAGCATGTGCGGCGCCGCCACGGGCCGCGGCCCCGGGACAGGTGAACAGCATTCGGAACCCCCTCTGTTGCTAGGCGAAGCGCCAGCCGGAATGTATGGCGTCGGGGAGATGTTAACTGATCGCTCGATCATTAACTTCGGCCGCGGCGAACCGGTTGTGGTGCGGTGCACCAGCGAAAGAGCGGGATGTCGTCGTTGCCATGGCCGGCGGCAAGTTGCAGAATGTCTTTGGCCGCGTCCAAGAATCGGAGGAGAAACTTGATGAGCGCACCCGGAAAAAATGCAAAAAAAGCGCCGGCCCGGAAAGAGGCGCCCTATGTGACCGAGATTCGCGACGGCATGGCCATCGACTGGGACGTGCCGATCCGGATGGAGGACGGCATCGTGCTGCGCGCGGACGTCTACCGTCCGATCAAGGCCGGGAAATACCCGGTCATCATGAGCTACGGTCCGTATGCGAAGTACCTTCACTTCGAGCAGCTCTACAAGACGTGCTGGGATCGCATGGCCGAGCAGCATCCGGACGTGCCGGCGGGCTCGACCAACAGGTACCAGGCGTGGGAAGTCTCCGACCCGGAGAAGTGGGTGCCGGATGGATACGTCTGCGTGCGCGTCGATTCGCGCGGCTGCGGACGCTCGCCGGGCTACGTGGAGCTGTGGAGCCCGCGCGAGGCGCGGGATTTCGCGATCTGCATCGACTGGGCGGGTGTGCAGCCCTGGTCGAACGGCAAGGTCGGCCTGAACGGAATCTCCTACTACGCGATGAATCAGTGGCAAGTCGCCTGCCTCGCGCCCAAGCACCTTGCGGCGATGTGCATCTGGGAGGGCGCCGCCGACTTCTACCGCGATCTGAGCCACCACGGCGGGATCCTGACGACATTTATCGCGAACTGGTACGACATGCAGGTGAAGAGCGTGCAGCACGGGCTCGGCACCCGCGGGTTCCGCAGCCCGATGACCGGCGACTGGGTGGCAGGGCCACCGACACTCACCGACGAGGAGCTGGGCGCGAACCGATTCGATTTCGGCGCGGAAGCGCTTGCACATGCCCTCGACGACAAGTTCTGGAAATCGCGCTCGCCGGACTGGTCCAAGGTCAAGACGCCGCTCTTCTCGGCGGGCAACTGGGGCGGTCAGGGGTTGCATCCGCGCGGCAATCTCGAAGGATTCGTGAACGCTGCAGCGAAGCACAAGTGGCTCGAGATGCACGGCATCGAGCACTGGACGCACTTCTACACAGACTACGGCGTCGGGCTGCAGAAGAAGTTCTTCGGGCACTTCCTGAAGGGCGAGACGACCGGGTGGGACAAGCAGCCGCGCGTGTTCCTGCAGGTGCGCCATCCCGGCGAGAAGTTCGTGCCGCGCGCCGAGAACGAATGGCCGCTCGCCCGTACAGAGTGGACCAAGCTGCATCTGGACGCGCACGACCAGTCGTTGAGCCGGTCGCCGGTCCAGGCGCCCGCGACCGTCAGCTACCGGGGACTGAGCGACGGCGCCATGTTCCTGCTGCCACCCCTTGCGCACGAAACCGAGCTCACCGGCCCGATCGCCGCCAAGCTGTTCGTCTCGTCGTCCACGGTCGACGCCGACCTGTTCCTGGTCCTGCGGGTGTTCGATCCGAACATGAAGGAGGTGGTGTTCCAGGGCGCGCTCGACCCGCATACGCCGATCGCGCAGGGCTGGCTCCGCGCGTCGCACCGCAAGCTCGACAAGAAGCGCTCGCTTCCCTACCGGCCGTATCACACGCACGACCAGAAGCAGCCGCTCAAGCCGGGCACCATCTACGACCTCGACATCGAGATCTGGCCGACCTGCATCGTCGTTCCGGCCGGCTACCGGATCGCGCTCACGGTGCGCGGCAAGGACTACGTGTATCCGGGTGGGTCCGGAGGCAAGCTCTCGAACATGAAGAACGAATTCACGGGCGTTGGACCGTTCATGCACAACGACGCGCGTGACCGGCCACCCGCGATCTTCGACGGAAAAGTCACGCTCCATACCGGCGGGAAGCATGACGCCTGGGTGATGCTTCCGGTCATTCCTTCCCGGAAATAGCGCGCGGCGATGAAAGCTCGCCATGTCGTCCGTATTTGCCCGATTGGGTCGCGCTTGACATTGAAAGGGGCGGCTGACTAAATGTACGCAAACACACAACATCCGGGCGCCGACGCCCGGGCGGAGTCCGCCCATCGCAGTGCATCGATCGATCGAGCGGATCAATAGGGTCAATAGCGTTACCGTGCTCCAACTACGAGGAGGGGAACATGACTAAGCCACGTAAATCCCGGCGCGAGTTCATCAAGGCCGGGGTCGGTCTGACAGCGCTCAGCGCACTGCCCTACGCGCCAAGCGCCTTTGCACAATCGGAGACCGACAAGATCGTCGCCGCGGCCAAGGGCGTGGGCAAGACGGACGTGACCGGGATGATCTGGTCGAACTACTTCATCCCCATGCAGCCGTCGATGGAGGATTTCCGGAAGCTGAGCGGCATCGGGACCGGCAATATCCTGGACATCTCCGTGTTCGACATCCCGCAGCGCGCGATGGCCGAGGCGCTCTCGCGCTCGCCGCAGATCGATTTCTTCCATCTCGACGCGGGCATGATCCCGTCGCTTGCCTCGGCGGGGCTGCTCGAGCCGCTGGATCCCTACATGAAGAAGGCCGGCTTCAAGATCGACGCGGTCGGCGATTACGCGAAGCTGATGACGTACAAGGGCCAGACCTACGCCATCCCGACCGACGGCAACGTCCACAACCAGTACGTGCGGAAGGATCTGCTCGAGGACCCCGACGCGCAGAAGCGCTACGCGGACAAGTACGGCAAGCCGCTCAAGTTCCCGGAAACCTGGGACGACGACTACCAGATCATGCAGTTCTTCCATAACCCGGACAAAGGCATTTGGGGTTCGGGGAACCTGCGCAACCGGGCGAACGGGGTCACCTGGTACCTGATGTATCTCTACGCGCACGGCGGCTTCCCGTTCGACGACGGCATGAAGCCGACGCTCAATACGCCGGCCGGAAACCGGGCGCTGGAGATCTACCTGCGCGAGAAGTCCGTTGCGCACCCCGAGTCGCCCGGCTGGGGCACGCCGCAGATGATCCCGCGGATCATCTCGGGGCAGGTGGTTGCGTGTCAGTACTGGGACGGGATCGTCAAGCTGAACGAGAATCCGAAAAAATCCAAGACCGCCGGCAAGTGGCTGTACGGCACGCCGCCCGCCGCCACTGTCAACGGCACGACGATCGTACGCACGATCTCCTCGCCGATTGCCGCCATCCACGTCAACAAGTACAGCCCACGCAAGGAAGCAGCGGCCTACCTGGCGCTGTGGTGGGGAACGGCGAGATCGGCCGACCAGTACGTCGGCGACAACGTCAACACTTTCCACGACGCTTGGAACAAGAGCAACATGACGAGCCCGGCGGTCGAGGCGGCCTACACGAAGGCCGGACTGAAGGCGGTCGAGCAATGCCTGCAGGTCGCGTGCCCGCCGATCTATCTCACCGGCTACCTCGAGTTCCAGGACCAGCTCGGGAAAGCCCTCTCCGAGGCGTACGTGGGCCAGCGCAAGGCGTCGGACGTGCTCCCGACGGTAGAGAACGAGTGGGCGAAGATCGTGAAGCGCATCGGCACGAAGAAGCTCCAGGAAGAGCTCGCGACCTACAAGGATCTGATGCCCTCGATCGACAAGCCGAAGATGTCCTGAGCAGCCTGAGCTGACACAAAAACCGCGGTCGCGCGGGTGCGCCAGAACGCCCGCCGGCCGCGATATCGCATCCGAAATGTCCAGCGTCGTTGCCGTTCCCGGGTCGGTCGCTCCCTCTGCGACGCGCGGGACCTCGCGCGCGCGCGGCATCAAGCGCTTCAAGTGGGCTATTCTCGCGCCGCTGATCGCGCTGTTCGGCGGCGTGCTGGTGCCGGTTCTCCTGCTGCAACTCTACTTCTCGTTTCACCAGTGGTCGGTCTATCTCGGGTCCTGGTGGGACGCGGAGTGGATCGGCCTGGATATCTTCAAGGATGTCCTGACCGACCCGCGCTTCGGCTGGTCGATACTGCGCTCGCTCGCATTCGCGCTGGGCTCGACGATCGGCTGCTTCCTGATCGGGTTCGGTCTCGCTTATCTGATGCACAAGCCGTTTCGCGGCCAGGCTTTCTACTACATTCTCTTCATCATTCCCATGCTGACGGTACCGATCGTCGTGGCGTACACGGCCGAGATGCTGCTGTACGACACCGGGCCGATCAACGACATCATCACCCGGATCGGCGGCGCCGACCACAAGGTGCCGTTCCTGACCAACCCCCACTTCGCGCTCACGAGCGTGATGCTGCTCGAGATCTGGAACTGGACGCCATTCTCCTTCATCATCATGCTCGCCGGTTTCTCGTCGCTTCCCAAGGAGCCGATCGAGGCGGCGCGCATCCTCGGCGCTTCGACGTGGCGCATCTTCTGGGAGGTGCAGCTGCCATTGCTGCGGCCCGTGATCTTTCTCGCGCTGACCTTGCGCTTTCTGGAGGCGATGGCGGAGTTTCCCAAGATCTGGGCACTGTTCCAGGGCGGCCCGGGCAGCTCCACCGAGACCATCCCGGTGTACATTTTTCTCACCACCTGGCAGTACTTCGAGGTGTCCAAGGGTGCTGCAATGTCGTATGTCGCGATGATGCTGATGATCGTGATCGTGCTGCTGGTCATCCGGCTGCTGCGCCGCGAGAAGCGCGCGATCGACGCGATGCACGCCGCGACATCCCGCGCCGGGTGATCGTGGGACGCGGGGACAAAGGGCGATGACCAAATCGCAAAAGAACCGGATCTCGGCGATCGTGCGCTATACGATCCTGACGGTGTGGGCGCTTATCGTGGCGTTCCCGCTCTACTGGATGGTCAGCACATCCTTCAAGCCGAGCGAGCAGTGGTTTGCCTGGCCGACCGTCTACATTCCGGACCCGTGGACAATCGTCAACTACCTGGACGTCTGGACCGACCGGCAGGAGGTGACGACCGGCGCGTACATCATCTCTGCACAGCGCCCGTGGGGCGCCTTCGCCAACAGCCTCATCATCGCGCTGAGCGCGACGACTCTCGCCGTGGTGTATGGCGCGGTGATCGCCTACGGCGTGTCGCGCTACAAGGTCCTGTCCGAGGTGCGGATGTTCCAGTTGTTGATGCTGCGCATGATCCCGCCGATCGTGGTCGTCGCGCCGCTCTCGCTGTACTACTCCGCGCTTGGGCTGCTCGATACCAAGTTCGGGCTCATCCTGATCTACTTTCTCACGAGTCTTCCTTACGCAGTGTGGATGCTCAAGAGCTTCATCGACGAAGTGCCGCGCGAAGTCGAGCAGGCGGCGGAGATCCTCGGCGCGCCCCGCTGGAGAACGCTGCTCGAGATCGTGCTTCCGCTGGTCCGCTCCGGCATCGTCGCGACGTTCCTCTTCATCCTCATCCTCACCTGGAGCGAGTATCTTCTCGCGCTGCTCCTCGCCAAGACCGAGGTCGTGACGCTCCCGATCGAGCTGTCCAAGTATCAAGGGACCACCGAAGGGCGGGTGTACGGCCGGCAGGCGGCGCTCTCGGTCGGCATCACCGTGCCCCTGATCTTCATCGGTCTAATCATCCGCAAGCATCTGGCGCGCGGTTTCAGCTTTGGCATGATCCGGAGGTAACGGTGGCGCGCATCGAACTCGTCAACCTGCGCAAGGAATTCGGCGCGCTCGTCGCCGTGAAGGACATCAACGTCACGATCGAGGACGAGGAGTTCGTCGTTTTCGTAGGACCGTCGGGCTGCGGCAAGACCACCACGCTCAGGATGATTGCGGGATTCGAGGATCCGACTTCCGGCGAGATCCGGATTGGCGGCCGGGTCGTGAACGATCTCGAGCCGCGCGACCGTGGCCTCGGCATGGTGTTCCAGAG
>JBAVOG010000484.1:0-9132 GCA_049691875.1 Burkholderiales bacterium
GGGTGGCTGCGAAGCAGCCGGGGTGGTTTGGCCAGTGCGAAGCACCACCCCGCCGGCTCCGCCGGCACCCCTCCTCGGAGAGGAGGGGAAAAATCACTGGGCCAACCCCAGCTCATCTCTCCGCCCCAAGCCGCAATCCCGTCTTCTTGAGAATGCGCTTGCTGTAGAGAACCTCGTAGGCGCGATTTGCTTCGCCGAGCACGGCCGCGATCTCGCGCACATGCGCCACCACCTCGTCGCGCGTCGCACCATGCACCATCGCGAAGAGGTTATAGCGCCACACCGGCGGCACCCGCGGCCGGCGGTAACAATGGCTCACGAACGACAGCCCGCCGACTTGCTGCCCGAGCGCACCGACCCGGTCGTCGGGTACGTCCCAGACCGACATGCCGTTCGCGCGATAGCCCAGCCGGTAGTGATTCGGCACCGCGGCAATGCGTCGGATGACGCCGAGATCGCGCATGCGCTGCATGCGGGCCATGACATCGGCGGGCGACAGGCCGAGCCCCTCCGCGACCGCGTGATAGGGGCGCGCCTCGAGCGGCAGCCCGCCCTGCGTCGCGCGGACGATTGCGCGATCGATGGCGTCGAGCAGCGCGTCGGCGCGGGCGTTCATGGCTGCACCGGAAGCCTGAGGTCGAGGAAGTACTCGGTCAGCTTGGGGAGATCGACGACCCGGAGGCCGGTCTCGCGCTCGATCGAGCCAATGACCTCTGCGACGCCTCCGGGCTGCTCGGTGGCCACCACGAACCACATGTTGAGCGCATGATCGCGCTCGTAGTTGTGCGCCACTTCGGGATGGGCATTCACGATCCCGGCGACGCGATCGAAATCGCCCGCCGGGACGCTCATCGCAGCCAGCGTGAATGCGCCGCCCATTGCGGCCGCGTTGTACATCGGGCCGAAGCGCGAGAGCGTGCCGTCCGCCAGCAGCCGCTCCACCCGAGCCGTGACCTCGGATTCCGGAATGCCGAGCGACTGCGCGAGCGGCGCGAACGGCCGCTCGCAGATGTCGATCCCGTCCTGCAGCCGGTTCACGATCGTGCGGTCTGCATCATCCATGACGCGTTCCCTCGAGCTCGGCGTAGCGCGCAGCGGTCTGCTTGAACCGGTGCACGCTGAAGAGCACGGCGTTCGGGTAGCGGGACAGCTCGTGCCGCGTATGGAGCCCGGCCAGCATGCCCAGCACCTCGGTGCGCTCCCTCCCGTGGAGCATGCAGTACAGGTTGTAGGGCCATCGCGGCACCACGCGCGCGCGGCGATAGCACAGTGTCACGGCCGGTTCGGCCGCCAGGAATTCCCCGAGCGCGCTCACTTCCGCGTCCGGAACGTCCCACACGCACATCGCATTGGCGCCGAAGCCGAGCTCGTGGTGACGGACCACCACGCCGAAGCGCCGGACGAGACCGAACTCCAGCCAGCTCGCGAGCGTCTCGAGCGCTTCGCCTTCGGATATTCCCGCGCGCGCGGCGAGCGCTGCATAGGGTCGCGGCACCAGATCGAGACCTTCCTGGAGCGCCGCGACCAGCCGCTGTCCCGACGGTCCGATCGAGACCCGCGGTGGCGAACCGCCCGAAACCCGTTTCGCACCTGCACCGTGCAGATCGAATCCCAGATCGATGTGGAACTCCTCGACCAGCGGCAGGGCGATCACTTCCAGTCCGGTCGTCCGCTGGATCGACCCGAGTACCTGCTCCAGCCGTCCATTGTCGGGCGCGATGACCACGAACCACAGGTTGAACCGGTGCTCCCGCTCGTAGTTGTGGTTGACTTCGCGGAATTCCGACACGAATCGAGCGACGCTGTTCAGGCGGTCCGCGGGCACTTCCATCGCGGCGAGCGTCGAGGCGCCGATCGCGTTGGGGCGGAACACGGCCCCGATTCGGCTGACTGCACCGAGCCCGCGCAGCTTCGTGAGCGTTTCGAGGACCTCGTCGCGCGACACGCCAAGCTTGCGCGCGACGAGCGCATACGGCTCCGACACGAGCGGGAAGTCCCGCTGGAAATCGTTCAAGAGACTGAAGTCGAGCGCGTCCATCGCCTCACATCCCGATCTTCTGCGCGCGCCACGTGAAGAAGATCCCGCTGGGCGATTTCGCCGGCAGCTCGGCAATCTTCCGGAGCTGCTCCGTGTCGTAGACCACGACCCGATCGTCGTCGCGCGCGGAAATCCAGACCTCGTTGCCGCGCGCCGTGAATTCCATGTGCAGCACCGTTTTCCCCGGGTGCAGCGTCTCCACGAGTTTCAGGGTCGGGACGTCGATGACCTGCACGACGCCGTTGCGCGGAAAGGCGAAGTTCACCCACACCTGACGTCCGTCGGGGCGCGCCATCACGAAGACCGGCTGGCCCTGGACGGGGATCGCCGCCACCTGTTTCCACGTGCGCTGATCGACCACCAGCACCTCGTAGCGGCCGATCGCCGGCAGGAACGCATAGTCGCCGGCCATCGCCCAGCCGCGCAAATGCGGCATCTTGTAGACGGGCAGCTTCTCGCTGCCGTGGCCGTAGCCGTCCAGAATGCGTCGCGCGCCGGCATCGAGATCCTGCATATCGAGCAGCACGAGACCGTCTTCGCCGAAGAGGCCCGCAATGTAGTAGCGGCCGTCCGGGGAGATCAATGCATCGTAGGGCTGTCGTCCCACGTCCTGGAACTTGCGAATAGTGGGATGGCGCGCATCGGAGACGTCGGCGACCCAGATCTCGTCGGCGTCGAACAGGCTGAAGACGAAGCGGTTTCCGGGCGCGTCCGCGATGCCCACGACCTTGGATCGCTTGCCCTCGACACCGTAGGTCGACGGGATCTCGGCGAGCAGCTCGAGGGTCGCGGCGTCGAAGATCTTGATCCCGCCGGGCTCGTAGTTCGCCACCGCGACAAGGCGCCCGTCGCCGGATATCGCGCCGCCGATCGAGTTGCCGGCCTGCACGGTGCGTGTCACCGTGCGCTGCGCGATGATATCGATCTTGGTGAGCCCTCCATCGCGCCCGAAGACATACGCGTAGCGCGCATCGCGCGAGTAGACGATGGATGCGTGGGAGAGATCCCCGAGCCCCTGGATGCGCGCGAGGCTCGTGCGCGCGGCCTGATCCACGAGTTGCACGCTGCCCGTCGCACGCTCGACGACAACGCCGAGATCGGCGGTGTCCTGCGCGGCAACCGGCGTACAAGCGCCGATCGCAAGCGCAACCATTGCGTAACCAAGCTGCTCAGCGCGTTTCATTCCGGAATCCATCCTGTAAGCGGCCGACGATCCAGTTCGCCTCTGCCTCGGTGACGAACTGCCGCCAGGGCGGCATCGGTGTGCCCGGTCGCCCGTTGAGTATCGTCAGCGTGAGACTCTCGGCGGGCTTGTCACGCAATGCTTCAGGCGTGAGGGGCGGACCGAGCCCGCCCTTGAACGTCATGCCGTGGCAGGAGCCGCAGTCCTGCCGCACCAGGTTGACCAGCTCGCGCTGCCGCGCCGCGCCCGGATCGGCATTCGCGCACAATGGAACCACTACCGCGAGCGATGCGGCGCATATGGCGATGAGATTTGCGATGCGCATGGATACGATTTCCGTTTCCAAGTTTCGCATTCATGATCCGCCGTTTGGACGATGCCCGACTTGATGCATCTCAAAACCGCCTCGCCGCGCCGCGGCGAATATTCTTCCCCTCCTTGGAAAGGAGGGGAGAAAAGCAGCCAGTCCCTCCCAGCCTCAATGAGAAACGGGGGCCGAAGCCCCCGTTCCCCATATCGCGCCGGAGTACCCGGCAGCCGGCCTGGACGATCTGTCAGTACACGTCGTGTTGCGTGTTGTAGACGTTGAACTTGCCGGTCGGAGTCACCAGCCGCTTGTCCTTGATGACCGCCTTCAGCTTGAGCGTCTTGTCGTCGACGATCACGATCGCCGACTCCTGCTCCTTGCCGTTCCAGACCGAGAACCACACCTCGTCGCCCGCCTTGTTGTACTCAGGCTGCACGACGCGCCGCGGGCCGTCCTTGATGCCGGACCAGTCCGCGATCGGCAGGACCTGCGGTGCCTTGTCGAGATTGCCGATGTCGTACACTGCCACGGACGAACTGATCTTCGGATCCGGATTGAGCGCGTTGTCGACGTACAGGTGCTTCGACTTCGGGTGGGTCTTGATGAAGAGCGACCCGCCGCCCTGGCTCTTCAGATTCCGGACGACCTTCCACGCGTTGGCTTTGTTCTTCGCCGGATCGGTGCCGATCACCGAGAGGCCTTCGTCGCCCAGGTCGCTGGTGGCCCAGACCGGTCCGAACTTCGGGTCGACGAAGTTCGCGCCGCGCCCCGGATGCGGGATTTTGCCGACGTCGACGAGTGCGGCGAGCTTGCCTTCCTTGGTGTCGACCACCGCTATCTTGTTCGACTGGTTGGCCGCGACCAGGAAATACCGCTTGGTCGAATCCCAGCCTCCGTCGTGCAGGAAGCGCGCGGCATCGATGGTGGTGACTTCGAGGTTGTCGAGATCCTTGTAGTTGACGAGCAGGACCTTCCCGGTCTCCTTGACGTTGACCACGAACTCGGGCTTCAAGTGCGACGCCACGATCGCGGCGACGCGCGGCTCGGGATGGTACTCCTGCGTGCCCACGACCATCCCACGCGTGGAGACGATCTTGAGCGGCTCGAGCGTGTCGCCGTTCATGATCACGAACTGCGGCGGCCAGTAGGAGCCCGCGATCGCGTACTTGTCCTCCCAGCCCTTGAACTTGGAAGTGTCGACGGAGCGCGCCTCGAGGCCGACCTTGATGACCGCAACGTTCGCAGGCGTCTCCATCCAGAGGTCGATCAGGTTCACCTGCGCGTCGCGCCCGATCACGTAGAGATACCGCCCCGAGGACGACAGTCGCGAAATGTGCACTGCATAGCCCGTGTCGATGACATTCACGATCTGCTTCGTGTCGCCGTCGATCAACGCCACCTGCCCGGCGTCGCGCAGCGTCACCGAGAACAGGTTGTCCAGGTTGATTTTGTTCATCTTCTTCTTCGGGCGATCCTTCGGCGGAATGAGCACCTTCCAGGTGGCCTTCATATCCGCCATGCCGAATTCGGGCGGCACCGGCGCGGGCTGCTGCAGGAAGCGGGCCATGATGTCCACGTCCTTTTCGGACAGCTGTCCCGACGAGCCCCAGTTCGGCATGCCCGCGGGTGAGCCGTAGTTGATGAACACCTTGAGATAGTCGGTCCCGCGTGGAATCGTGATGTCGGGCGTGAGCGGCTTGCCGGTCGCGCCCTTGCGCAGCACGCCGTGGCAGCCGGCACACCGCTCGAAATAGATCTTCTTCGCGGTTGCGAATTCGTCCGCCGTCAGTGCAGGTGCCTTGGGCTCGGTCACGTCCGGCGCCTCGCCGGGCTTGATGGGAACCGGCGCGCCCTTGTACATGAGCTCCGACGGGCCGGTGCTCGGATGCACGGGCTTCTGGCCCTGGGCATGCGCCACGCCAGTTGTCAGCGGGAATGCCAACGCGGCTGCGATGCAGGCAGCCCGAACGGAGTGCTTGCGCGTCATGTCGATCTCCCTCTTTGAAAATGAGCCTGAATTCAGGAATCACCCAAACTGTAGGGATCGTCCGAACGCGCATCTTTAACTTGAGTCAAGAAGACGGAGGCTCGCCTCGCCGTGTCTCCCCAAGCGACTGGCGAGCGTCGCCGCGTCCATCGGGTTCCTGTTCCTCGAGACCCATCGGGCCCGCGTGCGGCTCCATCGCCTGCACGACGACCCGCGCGCGCGAAGCGCGCTCGCGACGCTTCATGCGCTCGACGAGCGGCATGCATTTGCGCTCGTTGTAGTAGGTGACCTGGCAGTCGAGGCAGTAATGGCACTCGTTCGCGTTGATTTCGCCGGTCTGGCGGATCGCGCGCACCTCGCACTCGCTTGCACAAGTCTGGCAGGGCCGGCCGCACTCCTTGCGGCGCCGCAGCCACCAGTCGAACACGCGAAAGCGCCCCGGGATCGCGAGTGCCGCCCCGAGCGGACACAGGTACTTGCAGAAGAACTTGCGATTGACCGCCGCCACGACCAGCAGCGCACCCGAGTAGAGCACGAACGGCCACTCGCGCATGAACCGCATCACGATGGTCGTCTTGAAGGGCTCGATCTCGGCGTAGCGCGCCGCGTCGACGAGCGACTGCAGCGAGATGCCGAACAGCATGATCAGCACCAGGTACTTCACGGCCGACAGACGCTCGTGCACGACGTCGGGGAACTCGAGTTGCGGTACCCCGAAGCGTCGCGCCAGCTGGTTGCCGAGCTCCTGAAGCGCGCCATAGGGGCAGAGCCAGCCGCAATACACGCCGCGCCCCCACAGCAGGAGCGTCAGCGCCACGAAGCCCCACAGAATGAAGATCATCGGGTCGATCAGGAAGTTCTCCCACTGGAAGTTGCGCATCGCTGCATGCAGGAACGTGAGCACGTGCATCACGGAGAGCTGGGCGAGCGCATACCATCCGACGAAGAACAGGGTGAAGAGCAGGAATCCGCGGCGCACGTACAGGAGCAGGCGCGGGCGACGGGCCAGCCAGTCCTGAAAGACGAGGATGAGCGACAGCACGCCCAGTCCGACGAGCAGCAAGGCGATCGAGACCTTGCGTTCCTGCCAGACCTCTACCCACAGCGGAGCATCCGTGGCGCCCACGACACTTCCGGTCGCGACGCTGCCGGGACGCAGCCCGCGCGATTCGGCGACCCGCCGCACCGATTTCGTGATCGTCGCGTTCTGCACCATGACCGTGATGGTGGCGCCGGATATGGTGTCCACCGCCGCGTAGCCCGGGCGCGGCGCGCCGACCGTGATCGGTTCGAACACGGACTTTCCCCGGTACTGATCGGTGAAGGCCTTGAGCCGCGCCTCCGAGATGCCGACCGCCAGGATGGGCTCCTCGTGATGCACGATTGCGACGCCGGTGATCCGTCCGGAGACGTCGAATCCGACCAGCGTGTCGATGGGCTTGCCGGAATACGCGGGAATCCTGACGACGTCGTTCGTCAGGAAGAGATAACCCTGCAACTTGTCGCCTCGATACACCGGCGCCGCAGGCGGCTCGCCCTCGAACGCGCCGAACCGGTCCGCTTCGGGGAAAAATGTGCGGGACTGCGGGTAGAGGCTCGCCGCGTCCTGATCGCCCGCGGCACCGACCGGCGCACATGCGAACAGCAGTGCAGCCATGAGCAGGGAAGCGTGGCGCGCGGTGAGCTTGATCAGGGGGACAGCCACTCAGGGCATCCGGGGAAGGCAGACGCTATTGAACGTCGGCAGGCTGCCGCATGCCTTTGACCTGAATCAAACGCGCATCCTTCGCACCGGGATCCGCGATTTTGACTCGCATCAAAGTCGCAATCGTTGCCCCCACTTAGATTGTGGGCAGATGGCCGGCGCACGCCGGCGTGCCCGGAGACTCGCATGCGCGGATCAGAAAAGGACGGTGCCAACGCATTGCCCATGCAGGCGAGCCGCACGGGAAATGCCGTGCGTGGCGTGCCGAAGCGCAAGGCCGGCAGCGCTACCGGCCGGGGTGACGGCATCGTGCCGCTGAACGAGCGGGGAATCGTCTATCTCGTCGGCGCAGGCCCCGGAGATCCGGAGCTTCTCACGCTGAAGGCCGCGCGCCTGCTCCGTCTGGCCGATGTCTGCGTCTACGATCATCTCGTGAGCAGCGACGTCCTCGGACTCGTGCGCCGCAATGCCGAGCTCATCTACGCCGGCAAGGAAAAGTCCAACCACGCGCTCGCGCAGGAGGAGATCAATGCGCTCCTCGTCGCGCTCGCCCGTAAGGGCCGGCGCGTACTGAGGCTGAAGGGCGGCGACCCGTTCATCTTCGGACGCGGCGGCGAGGAAATGCAGTTCCTCGCCGAGCACGGCATTCCCTTCGAAGTCGTGCCGGGTGTCACCTCGGCGAACGGCGCGTCCACCTATGCGGGCATCCCGCTCACCCATCGCGACTATGCGCACGCCTGCGTGTTCGTGACGGGGCACCTCAAGAGCGGGACCTGCGAGCTCGACTGGGAAATGCTCGCACGGCGCGGTCAGACCGTCGTGATCTACATGGGCATGGGCCAGATCGAGGAGATCTGCGGCGAGCTGAAGGCGCATGGACTGCCAGGTGACTGGCCAGCCGCCGCGATCGAGCGCGCGACCACGCCAAAGCAGCGCGTCGTGACCGGCACGCTCACCACCCTCCCGGGACGCGTCGCGCATGCGGCGCTCAAGCCGCCCGCGCTGATCGTCGTGGGCGAGGTGGTGAAGCTGCGCTGCGAGCTCGGCTGGTTCGACACCGACGCCGAGAATCTGATCACGCACGCCGAGCCGGCGCACGCCTGAGCGCGCGCGGACTCCACGGCGTCGATGCTCGCGCACCGGGCGACGGAGAACCGTTCGGGACCTGGCCGTGGCAGTCCGGGCTCGGACTTGTTTCGGCCTACTCGGCGGCGAGTCGGTAGCCCACGCCGAGCTCGGTCTGCAGGTAGCGGGGCTGGGCGGGATCGACCTCGAGCTTGCGTCTCAGCGCGGCCATGTGCACGCGCAAGGTGTGCGTGTGCTCGACATGGGAGGGCCCCCAGACATCACGTAAGAGCTGCCGATGGGTCACGACCATTCCGGCATGTCTCACCAGCACTGCCAGGAGCCGGTGCTCGATCGGGGTGAGCCTGGCGTCGTGCCCTCCGACCGTCACCCGCCGGCCTGCCAGGTCGACCTTGAGCTCCCCGCACGCGAAAACGGGCTCGCTCTGCGCACCCAGCCGCAACGCGGCGTGACGCAACGCCACCCGGAGCCGCGCCATGAGCTCGCCGACGCCGAAGGGCTTGGTCAGATAGTCGTCCGCCCCGGCGTCCAGGGCGGCGATCTTGTCGCGCTCCTGGGCGCGCGCCGAAAGGATCACGATCGGCACCTGCGACCATTCGCGCACTCGCTTGATCACCTCGGCGCCGTCCATGTCCGGCAGCCCGAGGTCGAGGATCACGACGTCGGGCTTGCGCGTCGCCGCCTCGACGATGCCGCGCTCGCCCGTCTCCGCTTCGAAGACCGCGAACCCTTCGGTCGGCAGGACGGTGCGCAGGAAGCGGCGGATCTGCGGGTCGTCCTCGATCACCACCACGTTACAGCGCGGCTCGCTCATGCGGCCCTGCGC
>JBAVOG010000485.1:0-9414 GCA_049691875.1 Burkholderiales bacterium
GTCTGGAGCCGGGGCAGCGGATGATCGTCGAGTGGCGCGGCAAGCCGGTATGGATCGTCCGGCGCACCAAGCAGATGCTGGAAAATCTCCCCAAGGTCGACTCGCAACTATCCGATCCCGATTCGAAGCGGCCAAATCAGCCGCCCTACGCCAGGAACGAAGCGCGCTCGATCAAGCCCGAGGTGTTCGTCGTCATCGGGATCTGCACCCACCTCGGCTGCTCTCCGACCGACAAGTTCCAGGTGGGCGAGCTCGGTCCGGGATGGGAAGGCGGTTTCTTCTGCCCGTGCCACGGCTCGAAGTTCGATCTCGCGGGCCGCGTGTTCAAGAACATGCCCGCACCCGACAATCTGGTGGTGCCGCCATACAAGTTCGTGTCCGATACCAGCGTCCGCATCGGCGAAGACACCCAAGGAGCCTGACCGATGGCTGAAGCAAAGGCCCCGGCCTACAACGATTCGAGCCTGCTCGGCCGGACGCTCAACTGGATCGACGCGCGATTCCCGCTGACCGTCCTGTGGAACTCGCAGGTCGCCGAGTACTACGCGCCGAAGAACATGAACTTCTGGTACTTCTTCGGCTCGCTCGCCCTGCTGGTGCTGGTCCTCCAGATCGTGACCGGCATCTTCCTCACGATGCACTACAAGCCCGACGCGTTGCTCGCGTTCGCATCGGTCGAGTACATCATGCGCGAGGTACCCTGGGGCTGGCTGATCCGATACATGCACTCGACGGGCGCTTCGGCGTTCTTCATCGTGGTGTATCTGCACATGTTCCGGGCAATGCTGTACGGCTCGTATCGCAAGCCGCGCGAGCTCACCTGGATATTCGGCTGTCTCATCTTCCTCTCCCTGATGGCCGAAGCATTCTTCGGTTATCTGCTGCCGTGGGGCCAGATGTCCTACTGGGGCGCGCAGGTGATCGTCAATCTGTTCGGCGCGATCCCGATCGTCGGAGAGGACCTCGCAATCTGGATCCGCGGCGACTACGTCGTCTCGGACGCCACGCTGAACCGGTTCTTCGCGATGCACGTCATCGCGATTCCGCTCGTTCTGCTCGGGCTCGTCGTGGCGCATCTCATCGCGTTGCACGAGACGGGCTCGAACAATCCGCAAGGCGTGGAGATCAAGAAGCACAAGGACGCGCGCGGCATCCCGCTCGACGGGATCCCTTTTCACCCGTATTACACCGTCAAGGACCTCTACGGCTCGATGGTCTTCCTGCTCGTCTTCTCGATCATCCTGTTCTTCGCGCCCGAGATGGGGGGGTATTTCCTCGAGTACAACAACTTCATCCCCGCGGATCCGCTGAAGACGCCGCTGCACATCGCACCGGTCTGGTACTTCACGCCTTACTACTCGGTGCTGCGGGCGACGACGGACAGCATCATGTGGGTGCTCTCGATCGGCGTGGCGGTGCTGGCGGTCATGACGATGCTGCGCGTGCGTTCGGGCCGCCTGCGGGGCGCGATCGCGGTCGCGGCCCTCGCCGTGATCGTCGGCTTCTTCACGCTGGACGCCAAGGTGTGGGGCGTCGTGTTCATGGGCGTTTCGGTGATGATCTTCTTCGCGCTGCCGTGGCTGGACCAGGCGCCGGTCAAGTCGATCCGCTATCGCGGGCCGATCTATCGAACCTTCCTTGCCCTGTTCGTCGTGGCGTTCTTCATCTTGGGGTACCTGGGAGTGCTCGCGCCCACGCCCGGGCGCACGCTGGTCGCGCAGATCTGCATGCTGGTCTACTTCGCATTCTTCTTCCTGATGCCCTGGTACACACGCTGGGACAGTTATCGTCCCGAGCCGGAGAGGGTGACCAAATGAGCGGCCACACGTTCACCCTCACGTACCCCCGCGTGTTCGGTCGCCTCGGATCGCGTGCACTCGCCGCGCCGCTCCTGGCGCTCGCGATCGTGCTGGGGTCTACGGCGGCATCGCAGGCGGCCGAAACCGATGTCGCACTCGATTCCGCGTACGTCGACGTATCGAACGTCGCCAGCCTGCAGTCCGGGGCGCGCACGTTCGTGAACTACTGCCTGGGCTGCCACGGCGCCGCCATGGTGCGCTACAACACTTTGCTCGGCCTCGGCCTCACCGAAGCGCAGGTGAAGGACAACCTGATGTTCACGGGCGAGAAGATCGGCGAGTACATGCACACTGCGATGCCCGCGCGAGACGCGAAGGATTGGTTCGGTATCGCGCCGCCCGATCTGTCGGTCATTGCACGCTCGCGCGGCGCCGACTGGCTCTACACCTACCTGCGCGGCTTTTATCGCGATCCCGAGTCGCCCACCGGCTGGAACAACACGGTGTTTCCCAATGTCGGCATGCCGCATGCCTTATGGCAGCTGCAAGGGGAGCGCGTCAGGAAAGAGGCGCCGGTCATGCGCGACGGCAAGGAAGTCGGCGACGGGCACGGTGGTGTGCTGAAGACCGTCACTTTCGAGACCGTCCGGCCCGGCACCGAGAGCGTCGCCGAGTACGACCGAACCGTACGGGACCTGGTGAATTTCCTGGTCTGGATCGGCGAGCCGGCCCAGGCAAAGCGCAAGGAGCTCGGCGTGTTCGTGCTCCTTGCGCTAGGCGTCCTCATTCTGCTCTCGTACCTGCTCTACAAGAATTACTGGAAGGACGTGCACTAGCTGCTTCCGTACTTGAGGGCGGGCAATCCCGCCGCCGCCCACCGCCGCGCGCCCGAGCCGATAGAGGCGAGGCTGGGGCGCCGCAAGACGTATCGCGCCTCCGCCACCGCAGCCTGACAGCCGGAGCGGTCAGCCGCTCTCGCTTCGCAAGGACCGATCCATGATGAATTTATACTCCGGCACGACGTGCCCATTCTCGCAGCGCTGCCGCATCGTGCTCTACGAGAAGGGCATGGACTTTCAGATCATCGATGTCGACATGTTCAACAAGCCGGAAGACATCGCGGTGATGAACCCGTACAACCGTCTTCCGGTGCTCGTCGAGCGCGACCTCATCCTCTACGAGGCGAACATCATCAACGAGTACATCGACGAGCGCTTTCCCCACCCGCAGCTGATGCCGGCGGACCCGGTCATGCGCGCGCGGGCGCGCCTGTTCCTCTTCAGCTTCGAGGTCGAGCTGTTCAGCCAGGTCGACCTGATCGAGAACGGCAATGCCAAGCAGCAGGACAAGGCGCGCAGCCAGGTGGCCGACCGGCTGACCGAGCTGGCGCCGGTCTTCACCAAGCAGAAGTACATGCTCGGCGACGAGTTCTCGATGCTCGACGTCGCGCTCGCGCCCCTGCTGTGGCGGCTGGACTTCTACAATGTGAGCCTGCCGAAATCGGGGGCTCCATTGATGAAGTACGCCGAGCGGATCTTCAGCCGCCCCGCATTCATCGACGCGCTGACCCCAGCCGAAAAAGTCATGCGCAAGTGACCTCGCCGGGTGGGCCGGCGCCGGGCCGCAGGACGTTCGGCACCAGTGACGAGCCCGCCTGCGCCGCGACTCCGCCGATGTCCGACCCGACCCCTACCAAGCCCTACCTCCTGCGCGCGCTGTACGAGTGGTGCGTGGACAACGGCTACACGCCCTATGTATCGGTCAGCGTCGACGCCACGACGAGCGTTCCGGGGGAGCACGTCCGCGACGGAGAAATCGTTCTGAACATCGGCCCGCTCGCCACCAGCCGCCTCAAGCTCGGAAACGATGCGATCGAGTTCTCGGCGCGATTTGGCGGCGTGGCGCGGGAGGTCTACATCCCTGTGTCGAGGGTCGCCGCGATCTACGCGCGCGAGAATGGCCAGGGCCTCTCGTTCGAGCTGGGGGACGGCCGACCGGAGACGACCGGCGAGGGGCCAGCGTCGCAATCCGACGACATTGCGGGCGGACCGGCGGAGCCCTCCGACCCGCCTGCCCGGCCGACACCGGGCCGTCCCGCGCTGAGGCGGATCAAGTAGCCGCCCGATCACGCGAGCGGACGGAGTCGTCTCGAGCTGTCCACTGCCCGGGCGCATTCCTCCGGGTCAGCGCCCGCAGAGTCGTTACACATCACAACGTTAGCGATCCAGCGTCATCGATCGAGCGGGCGAGATCGCGTCTTGCGAGGCTTGCGCAATGGCCCGCGAGCGAGGTCTCGACGGGTGCGCCGAGACGGTCCATGCATCGCGTGCGAGCGGTCACGCTCGTCGTCGCTGCGCGGACCCGGGCGCCCAGCGCGACTTCACCCTGCTCGGCAGCCGATCGCTCTCGCGAAGATTCCGCTCTAAAGGGGGTGCAATTTCCCATGACACGTGGGTAGAATATGGCGAGCCCGCGCCGGTAGCCCGGAGGAGGGCCCGACACCGATAACCATCTACGGGAGAAGTGCATGGCCACGAAGAAGAAGTCTGCGAAAAAGGCGGCGAAGAAGTCCGCCAAGAAAGTCGTAAGGAAAAGCCCAGCGCGACGTAAAGTCGCGAAGAAGACCGGGGCCAAGCGCAAGCCGAATCCGGCGTTCATGAAGCCGATGACCCCGAGCGACATACTCGGCTCGATCATCGGCAATCGCCCGATGCCGCGCACCGAGGTCACCAAGCGGATCTGGGAGTACATCAAGAAGAACAAGCTGCAGGATGCGATGAAGCGCACCATGATCAATGCCGACGAGAAGATGCGCGAGCTCTTCGGTGGCAAGCGTCAGGTCTCGATGTTCGAGATGACCAAGCACATCAACAAGCACCTCAAGTAAGCACCGAGGTTTCCGCGCAAACGCCCGCCGGGCTTGCCCGCGCGGGCGTTTGTGTCTTCAAGACCCGATCACCCGCGTCCTCGTCGTATGCGACGGGGCGATAAGGGGTGCTGGGTATAATCCCGCGGGCGTGCCGGCTTAGCTCAGCTGGTAGAGCAGCTGATTTGTAATCAGTTGGTCAGGGGTTCGATTCCTCTAGCCGGCACCAAAATTCAAGCCCTTATACGGGGCTCTCGGTTCGCAACGTCCCGGCTCTCGGTTCGCAACGTCCCTAATGGCGCAACGCTTTGCGTCAGCCAGAGCGCTCGCGTGTCATGTGGCTCGTTCCCATCCGGGTCTTCGCATGACCCCGCAAATCCGCACGGCATGACACGCGATGTAGACCTTGCCGTGAGGCGCGTCGCGTGAACTACGTCACAGACGCTTCCTCCAGGGCGCAAGAATTGTGAATACGACGCAAGGCTGTAGCGTCGGCTGACGGCGAAAAACGCTGCGCAAAAGCCTAGAGTGCCCTCCATCGGGCGAGCAACTCTCACTAGCTCGACGACGTGCAAAGGAGGCTCACATGAGATCCCGATTCGGGACAGTAATAGTGGGAGCCAGCCGTGCATCTGCAATTGCGGCACAGCTGAATCTCGCGAATGGGCGAGGCCAGTCGGTCCTTGGGGTGGCGTAAACGTGGCTGGCACCGACGCGATCGGCTATCTGGGCGCCAGCCTCGTTCTCGCCACATTCTGCATGCGCTCGATGCGGAGCCTGCGCTATGTGGCAATCGCGAGCAATCTGGCCTTCATCACCTACGGCTACTGCAACGATCTAATGCCGGTGCTGTTTCTGCATCTGCTGTTGCTTCCAGTGAACATCCGTCGCCTTGCCCAGCTTTCCGCGCCGGGAAGCGGCCCGACTCCCGTCAGCGTTCGCGCGAATGGCATCTGGCAACCTTCCCAGGAGTTCCACGGACGCGCAGGACCGCAGGCGGCTGATCGGCATCCGCCCGGGCGGTCCGGGCGGATGCCGTAGTGATCGACATAGACTCAAAGAAACCCGGGCCTCGACGCCTCGACGACGAGAGGCTACTCTCACCTCGGCGAAATGTACCTTAGCGCAGTGCCACTTGCTGCTCATATCCCAATGCGCATCAGCTCAATCGCGGACGTCTGCCGCTTCAACGAGTACGCGAGATTTTTGACCGGCTCAGCCTAGTTACGTGAAACGGCGCGCGCGGGTGCGGGTCACGCCATAGCCAGACACAGGAAAGTCCGCGCGCGGCGGGCTTCTTGTGAGGCGTGGCTACTCAGTGCGGCGGAGTAGGTCCAAGCCCAGGCCATGTCATTGGGCAATGATTGGGAACCGTAGGAAGGCTTAACGCGAACGGGGAGTTGGCGTGGCCGATCTATCAACTTGGCTGCTCGTTGGACTCTGTCAGCGCCGCGAGTCGCTGGGGAGCACGTCGATTTTGGTTGGGCATGAGCCATCTATCATCTTCAACTCGGCCTGCCTTACAGACCAGCCATTCGGCCATCAAATCCGTCCACCCAACGCATTGTTAGTGCAGTACTGCAGTCGCGCGGCGCGATTCTTACCTCACCGTCGAAATAGCTGGGCCTAGCAAAAGCTGAGCGCACGAAGTCCACAGAGGGCTTGTCAAGCAGCCCCCGAGCCCGCCACACTCGTGCTTCTCGGCGTTGCCCTCGCCGGTCTCGGCCTCTCTCGCCGTTGCTCTATAGGTGCTAGTCGCCCGGGCGCTCGACAAAAGATTCATCTAAAAGGGGACGGCACCATGAAAGCGACGTTGAAAGTTGCAATAGCTCTGATTGTCGGTTGCATCACAACGCAGGCTCAAGCCGCAGTCTTTTACATCGATCAAACCCAGTGCACGCTAACTATTGAAGGGCAAGTAGCGCCAAACGGCGTGGCCGGTGATTGGCAGGCTGCATATACTGTCTTTCCCGGCACAATCTTCTCCGTCACGACCAACTATTACGGTGGCTACTCCATCAGGGGTTCGATTCCTCTAGCCGGCACCAGGCCCCTGTTCACGCCGCGGACGCAGGGCTCCGTTCCAGTTCCGGCGTGCCGAGCGTGCGCCAGTCCGTTGTTTTCGGCACGACGCCCTCGAAGGATCTCAGCGCCGCATGCGGCACGCGCGGCGCGACGGTGCCGATCGCGGGTTCACCCGCGCGCATCTTCCGGGCCGCATCGACCATAATGCGGCGAAACTGCGCGACCGCGAGATCGCTCGTCGCAAGAAGATCGGTCGTGCGGTCCGTGATCGGTCCCATGGTCTCCCACATCGCGATGTCCTGGTTGGGGATGCCGCGGATGCCGGTCGCGTCGCCGCGCTTCATGGCGGCGCGGTCCTGGCGGTACATATTGTCGAGCGTGCGCACGGGGCGGTAATGCATGTCGAGATCCACGCCGACCTGCGCGCAATTGAAAGCGCGCCACGCTGCGTTGTCGGGCGTCGTCCCGTGCGCGCCCCACGCGATGAAATAGAACATGCTGTGCGTGTCGTCGGCGGGCACGATCACCGCGGCGACGTTGTAGAGATTGTTCGGCGGGATCAGGCAGGTGAACGGCGCGATGTACACGGTCATGCGCACGTAGTCCTGCGTGTCGGGATTCTTGATCGGGCGCCGGATGGCCGCGTAGCGGAAGCCGTAGGAGGTGCGTTCGCTCTGCAATTGCGGCGCGCGATCGGTCGAAGGCCGCAACCAGTGCGAGTCGGTGGCCTGCGCGCCGTCGATCTCGGCGGGGACCATGTCAGAGGCGTGCAGCGTGGAGCTGTGCGCCGAATCGATCTGGCCTTCGACGATCTGCGCCCAGTTGCACGCGACTGCGATCTTGACGATGCTCACCCTGACGTCCCCGTTCGGCGCGAACGCGGGCCGCTCGAAATCCGGCACCGCATCGGCCGGCCCCATGTAAGTCCAGACGAATCCACCCGACTCGCGCACCGGGTAGGCCTTGTGCTTGAGCGGCCGGCGCCGGTCGCCGTGCTCGGAGGGTTGCTCGAGCACGTTGCCTTCGACGTCCATCTTCCAGCCGTGGTACAGGCACCGCAGGCCGCACTCTTCGTTGCGACCCAATGCCAGCGACACGCCGCGATGCGGGCAGTGCTCGCCGAGGATCCCCAGCTTCCCGGCGGTGTCGCGGAAGACCACGAGTTCCTCGCCGAGCAATTTCACCCGTACGGGGGCACCGTCGGGATCCGCGACCTCCTCCGCGAGGCAGGCTGGGATCCAGTGCCGGCGCATGAGTTGCCCCATCGGGGCATCGCCCTCGATCCGGCACAGGAGATCGTTCTCTTCAGCGGTCATCGGCATTGCTCCAGTCGGCGGACGGAATTCGCACTCAAAACGACGAGGCGTCCGAACCGGTATGATAAGTTCAGGTCATCGTAGCGTCTCGCCATTTTTCAGGCCAAGATCAAGTCAAGGCGCGGCGCGCACCGCCGACGAGCGGCGCTCGCTGATATGAGAATCGATCGGATTTCGTGTCGTCTCCCGCTCCGATGATGGATCCTCTGCGGCTCGGCGTCATCGGGCTCGGGCGCGCGTTCACGGTCATGCTGCCGACCTTCCTCCGGGACCCACGTGTGCACCTCGTGGCGGCAACCGACCCCGGTCGCGCCGCGTGCGACCGATTCTCGGAAGATTTTGGGGGACGGGTGCATTCGGACGCCGCAAGTCTCTGCGCCGACGACTCGGTCGAGATTGTGTACGTTGCCTCGCCTCACGAGTTTCACGCCGAACATGTGATTGCCGCCGCCCGGAATCGCAAGCATGCCTTGGTGGAGAAGCCCATGGCCCTCACGCTGGAGGAATGTCACCGCATGGTCGACGCCGCCCGCGCCGGCGGCGCCCACCTCCTGGTCGGTCACAGCCATAGCTACGACGCACCGGTGCTGGAGGCGTTGCGGCTCGTACGGTCGGGCGAGTGGGGCGAGGTGCGGATGATCCAGGCGTTCAACTACACGGACTACCTGTACCGCGCACGTCGCCCGGAAGAGCTCGACACTGCGCGGGGCGGCGGCGTGGTCCACGGCCAGGGCGCTCACCAGATCGACGTCGTGCGGCTCCTGGGCGGCGGTATGGTCGATACCGTGTATGCGCGCCTGGGGCGATGGGACCCGGCGCGCCCGACCGAAGGGGCGTACAGCGCGATCCTCGGCTTCCGGACCGGAGTGCACGCGACGCTGACTTACGCCGGTTACGGCCATTTCGACTCGGATGAGTGGCACGGAGGAATCGGCGAAATGGGTTTGGAAAAGACGGGGTTGGAAAAGACGGGGCGCGAGAAGACTTCCGCGGACTACGGTGCGGCGCGGCGTCGGCTGCGCGAAGCCACGGGTCCGGATGCGGAGCGACGTCTCAAGGCGGCGCGTAACTATGGCGCGCCCGAGTACCGGCCGCCGGGCGCGCGCGAGCTCGAGCCCGCCCACTACCAGCACTTCGGACATTTCCTGGTCTGTTGCGACGGCGCGGATCTGCGCGTGACGCCTGACGGCGTGCTGGTGTATGCCGACGACCGGGTCGAGGAGCGGCGGCTCCCGGCACCGCCCTGGCCGCGGAAGGAAGTGATCGACGAGCTCTGGAGCGTAGTGCGCGAGGGACAGTCCCCCTTGCACAGCGGCGCATGGGGGCTCGCCACGACCGAGGTGACGCTCGCGATGCTCGCATCGGGTCGATCCCAGGCGGTGGAGCGCACGCAGCACCAGGTGCCGAC
>JBAVOG010000486.1:0-1900 GCA_049691875.1 Burkholderiales bacterium
CTTCCTGCCGCCCTACAGCCCCGACCTGAACCCGATCGAACGGGCCTTCGCCAAGCTGAAAGCGCACCTCCGACGGATCGGCGCCAGAACCATCGACGCCCTGTGGCGCGCCGTCGGCGACATCTGCGCCCTCTACACCCCGGACGAATGCCGAAACTACCTCACCGCCGCAGGCTATGCGCCCGATTAAAGGCACGATGCTCTAGCCGAGGCGCAGCAACAAGATCGGCCAGAACAGCGGACCGTAGAGGAGCCGCATGAAGAACCAGGGCACATCGAACGGGTGCCCGAGTTCGCCCTCAAGGTCGAGGTAGTCGATTCGCTCCATGCCCAGCACGATACCCGGGATAACGTAAAGGATCTTTCGCACTTTCGGGACTGACGGCTTCTTCTGGAAGATGGAAGGAGCGATGTGATGTCTGACGATGTGAAGGGTGGCGCGATGGGCCAGGTGATCAAGATCGACGAGGCGCGGATCAAGGATCACCTTGGCGAGATGGTGCGCGGGACGGTCGAGGAAGCGCTGAACGCGCTGCTTGACGCGGAGGCGGACCGTCTGTGCGGCGCGGGCCGATACGAACGCAGCGAAGGGCGCCGCGACACCCGAGCTGGCAGCTACGACCGTTCACTGCACACCAAGGCCGGCGAGGTGACGCTGAAGGTTCCGAAACTGCGCCGGCAGACTTTTGAGACGGCGATTATCGAGCGCTACCGGCGGCGAGAGAGCTCGGTCGAGGAGGCCTTGATCGAGATGTATCTGGCCGGCGTGTCGGTGCGCCGTGTGGAGGACATCACCGAGGCGCTGTGGGGCACGCGGGTCTCGCCCGGCACGGTCTCGAACCTGAACAAGAAGATCTACGCCAAGATCGAGGCGTGGCGGCACCGACCGATTGAAGGCGATCATCCATACCTGTACCTGGGCGGCATCGTCATGAAGCGGACCTGGGCCGGCGAGGTGCGCAACGTCTCGCTGCTGGTGGCCAGCGCGGTGAACGCCGAGGGCTTCCGGGAGATCCTCGGGATCTGCGAAGGGGCCAAGGAGGACAAATCCGGCTGGTCGGCGTTCCTGCGCCATCTGGTCGACCGCGGCCTCTCGGGCGTTCGGCTGATCATCTCCGACGCCTGCCGGGGGCTGGTCGAGAGCGTCGCCGAATACCTTCCCGAGGCGCGCTGGCAGCGCTGCATGATCCACTTCTATCGCAATGTCTTCGGCCACGTGCCGTCAAGCAAGGTGCGCGAGGTCAGCCACAGGCTGAAGGCGATCCACGCCCAGGAGAGCCGTACGGCGGCTCAGGAGAAGGCGGAGGCGGTGATCGCGGAGCTGCGGCGCCAACGTCTGACCGGGCGGCCGAACTGGTCGAAACCAGCGTCGGCGAGACGCTGACCTGCTACGCCTTCCCGGATATCCACTGGCAGAAGATCCGGACCAACAACCCGCTCGAGCGGATCATGAGAGAGATCCGCCGGCGAACCCGGGTGGTCGGTGCGTTCCCCGACGGGCGATCCTGCCTCAACCTGGCCGCGGCCAGGTTGAGGCACATCGCCGGGACCCAGTGGTCCGCCCGCAAGTACATGAACATGGGTAAGCGCGACGCCGAGCACCTCCTGCCATTCCTGGTCTAATCCGGCCATTTTGCACGTACATGTGCGATGGAGGTTTGGCTTTGGAGAGAGACGGCAAAATGGGCGTCCATTTGGACGGCTCCATGGGCGTTGGTGTTTCCCGGCTGGAGGTGATCGAGGGGCCGAGCGGTCGTCGTCGGCGCACGAAGGCGGAGCGCGCGCGGATCGCGGCGGAAAGCATGATGCCCGGGGTGACGGTGGCCGATATTGCGCGCAAGCACGGCACGACACGCTGGCAGATTTACGATTGGCGCAAGCAGATACGCACAGGCAACCT
>JBAVOG010000487.1:0-8825 GCA_049691875.1 Burkholderiales bacterium
CGCGGCGCGGTGCCGGAAACCACTGTCCGCCGAGCGCGCGATCTCCGCGAGCAATGCAGGCACGACGTTGTCCGGTTCTGCGAGGATATCGAGATCCACGGGCGCGAGCCCCATGTGGTCGCGCGTCCAGCCGCGATGGATGTAGTTGTCGAGCGAGCAGCGGATCACTCGCGCAGGCGTGTTGATCTCGCCCCACGCCTGCTTGAACAGCGTCGCCGGGTCCCACCAGTCGAGACTCAGCACCACGTCGGCGCGACGCAGGATCTCGACCCCGTCGTCGGGGGTGAATGCGATGGCGGGCTCGGCACCGTGCAGGACGTGATCGGTCGGGAAGGCGGCGGCGACTTTCAAGTCGGTGAGCACCGTGGCACCGAGCGCCTCCGCAAGCCGAACGCGCTCGTCCCACGCTCCCTCGTCGCGCGAGACGCGGCCGGCAAGAATGACCGGAAACTGCGAATCGACCAGCCAGCGCGCCGCCTCCTGGACCAGGTCGGGGTCGGGCGTCGGCGGCGCGGGCGCCCGGAATCGGCGCGCGTCCGGCTTGTCCGCTTCCAGGTAAGGCACGCAGTCTTCCTGCAAGCGCTGGTCCAGCGTGATGTACACCGGCCCCTTGGGCGCGGTGCGCATGATCTGGTTGCCGCGCAGGACCGATTCGATCGCGGCGCGCGGCGACAGGGGCTGATCGTCCCACTTCACGTAATGTCGCACGAGCGCCCCCTGATCGGCCACGCTGTGCAGCCAGTCGATCGGCGTACGCCGGCGCGCCGAGTCCAGCGGCCCGATGCCTCCCAGGATCAACATCGGCATGCGATCGCACCAGGCGTTGTACACGGCCATCGTCGCGTGCATCAGCCCGACATTGGAATGCACGATCACTCCCATCGGCTCGCCGGTCACGCGGGCGTAGCCGTGCGCGATCGCCACGGCGTGCTCCTCGTGGAGGCAGAGGATCATCTCCGGATCGCGATTGCCGAGCGCATTCACCAGGCTCTCGTGCAGGCCACGGAAGCTCGACCCCGGGCAGAGCGCGACGTGCTTCAGGCCGATCTCGCGCAGCACCTGGGCGATGGTGTCGCTGTTGTAGAACGTACCCACGAGCCCTTCGGGCGCGGCCTGCGCCGGCTTGTCCAGCGTCGAGATGCGTGTCCGCGGCGGTCCGCTCGTCATCGTGGTCCCCTGGCCTGTCGCGCCATGTCGTCGTGCGTCGCTTGCCGTCAGCTCGCGACGACCGGCCTAGTCGCCGCAGGCTGCGCGGCCCCCGCCCCCTCGACAGTCCCCGCGCGCAATGGGTAGAACGGTGTCGGTATCGGCGTCTTGACGAATTCCGGCTTGCCGTTCCGCTCGGCCGCATCGACCCAGCAGAACCAGTTCGCATCGTCGCGGAAATCGTAGTCTTCCCGGAGATGATTGACGCGCGATTCCTGGCGGAAAAGCGATGCGCCCAGGATGATCTCGGCGGCCATCACCATGGCCTCGGTTTCGGTGAGACGTATGAGCTCGTGGGTATGCGGCGCGAGCAATCCTGCGAACTCGTCGCGGAGACGGGCAAGCTCCGCTTGCGCGCGCTCGAGCCGGTCGGCGCGCTTCCAGACCGACACGTCGTAGGCGAACATCAGCGCCTGGAGCTTGCGCAGGAACGCGTCGGACTTCGCGCTCGCGGTCGCGTCGAGGGTCCGGAAGCTCGAATGTCGCAGCGCCGCGATCTCGGCTGCGTCGAGCTCGGGCGCCTGGAGCACGTCGAGATCCTCCATCGCGCTGCGGCCGGCCACCCAGCCCGAGCCGATGCACATGCCGAAGTGGAAACCCGCGAAGTGATTGGCACAGCCCGGCTGCGCGAGCCCCGCGGCGAGCAGCCCGGGAAGATCCGAGCGGCAGTTGGAGTCGGTCCGGACGCCCATCTTCGTCATCTGGTTCTGCGGGTAGTAAGGCGTTGCGCCGAACATGTCGGTCTTCGCATCCGGTCCGAGCTTCCGGAAGAAGTAGTCCATCCACTTGACCTTGCTCTGCACGAAGTATTCGCGCATCGCCTCGGGCACCCGCGACATGTCGAGATAGACGGGCGCCTTGCCGCGCTGTCGCTCCAATGCCATCGCGCGCGCGATGCGCTGCACGTCCGCGCGGTCGCCCCATTCGGGCTCGTAGCGCTGCATGAATTGCTCGCCGGCGGCATTGGTGAAGCTCGCGCCTTCCTGGATGGCGAACGTGATGCCCTCGAAATAGAACTTGGGCGTCCCAGGGCGCAGGTAGCTCTGCTCGGCGTTGCGCATCGCGGCGCCGGCCTTGTACGCGAGCAGCGTGCCGGTGCCCGTGATATCGCGCACGAATCCGGAGCGGAACGTGATCGCGTTCGTCGCAACGATGGTCGCGCGGGCGCTCAACACATGGAACTGTCCGCTGCGCGTGTGCACACCCACGGCTCCGGTCACGCGCGCGGCGCTCCCGCGCATCAGGCCCGTGACCATGACGCGGTCGAGCAGCCTGACGCCCTCCTTTTCCAGCGCGAGGCGGAGCTGCCAGCAGAAATCCAGGCCGCCCCCGACCGGATGGAGGACGCGCGAATGCACGAGTCCGCGCGTCGGTCGCCGCACGTAGCGACCTTGCTCGTCGGTCGGGAACACCAGCCCGGCGCTACGCAAATCGTTGAACCGGTCGAACGACGTCGCGAGCACCTCGCGCACCAGCACCTGGTCGGCCAGCCAGTCATTGCCCGCAATGATCTCGCTTCCGATTGCGTCGAGATCGTCCTCCGGAAAGACGACCAGCGTCCAGGCATTCGAGAACGCGCCGTGCCCGGTGCGTCCCACCGTCCAGGAATCGACCAGGGTGACCTGCGTGCCGGGCGGACTGTGACGCTTCGCGCTCAGCGCGGCCAGCAGCCCGCCCGGGCCCGCGCCGATCACGAGAATGTCGGATCGGATGAGCATGTCGTTCACCATGGCCGCGGGCGGTTCTTCACCACCGGAAACACGTCCACGATCCGCTCGGGACAGTAGATCTCGCAGTTGAAGCAGGTGATGCAGTGCTCCCGGTACCTGATCACCGGGAGCAGCCGTTCCTCCGTCAGTCCCGCAATCGGGGAGGGCACGGGCGCGGGCTCCATGTGGATCACGTCGGCCGGGCAGACCCAGTCGCAGATTCCGCAACCCGTGCATTTCTCTATTTCGATGTGCTCGATCACACCGTGCGCCTCGATTGCCTTCCGATCCGCTCAGCATATCACCAGTGGGATCCGCCCCACGGGCGTGGCGCTGGCGCGCGGGACAGGGACGCCACACGCGTACGCCGCGGCGAATATCGTTGGGATCCGACGTGATTGCCTGGCTTGCGATTGCGATGCTAGGCTTGCTCCAATCGAGGTTGCAGCAGGCCGTGCCAGTACGCTGCAGAGCCAAAAAGAATCCTCGGCGAGTCGCGTCCTTCGATCCCATCGTGTCCGGGACGCCGGTACCGGAACGCTGGACGCGAATCACTACTCGCAAGCTATCGCACCAGGAGAGCGCTTCACATGTACACCGCGACCGCCGGAATCGTCCTTCCCACCACCATCATCGGCTCGCTGCCGCGACCCAGCTGGTACACGGAGAATCTTGGCCGACGCAACTTCCGCGAAGCGATGGTCGACAAGTTCTATCGGGAGCAGTATCTGGACGCGGTGTCGGCCTATCTGCGCGATCAGGAAACCGCGGGTCTGGACATCGTGACCGACGGTGACTGCCGATTCGACGCCGACGTCGGCGGACACAACTGGTTCTCCTACCCGGCGCTGCGCATGGACGGCTTTTCGGGTGCGCACGCCTATACCGCCAAGGGCGGGCGCGCCGGAATGCCCCACAAGCGCGGCCATATCCTGCACGACATTCTCGAGGCGCGGATCATGCCCGACCTGGTCGGTCCGGTCAGCCGCGGCACGCTGCAGTACACCTCGATCTGGAAAGCGGCGCAACGCATGACGACGCGCCCGGTCAAGTTCGGCACGATCACCGCCGAACTCGTGGCGATGGCAGTGCGCGATTTCCACTACAAGGACCTGCGCAAGACGATCCTGGCGATCAGCGATGCGCTCAACGAGGAGCTCGTCGAGCTCGCCGATGCCGGTTGTCCGGTGATCCAGATGGAAGAGCCGCAGATCCACCTGCTCGCGGCCAAGGGGCTCGTGGACAAGGTGCTCAATCCGGACTTCATGGTCGAAGTCTTTAACAACACCGTTCGCGGGCTGCGCGGCAAGACCGAAGTGTGGTGCCACACCTGCTGGGGCAACCCGGCCGGACAGCGCATCTTCGACACCCAGCCGAGCTACCAGCCAGCGCTCGAGGCGCTCAGTCGCGTGGATGCGGACGTGATCACCTTCGAATGCTGCAGCACGGACGGAATGGATCTGGAAGCCATCGGAAAGGGCATCAAGAAGCACAAGGTCGCGATCGGCGTGGTCGACCATCACACGCTGCAGGTCGAGACGCCCGAGATGGTCGCCGCCACGCTCCGCAGCGCGCTGAAACACATTCCGGCCGAGCGGCTGATCGCCGCCACCGACTGCGGCATGGGGCGCGAGGGCATGAGCCGCCGCCACGCGTTCCACAAGATGGTCTCGATCGTGCAAGGCACCAACATCGTCCGTCGCGAGCTCGGCCTGCCCGAAGCGCTTTGCCTCGCCGCTGACGAGCGTTACTCGATGGTCGAGGCCGGCTGATACACTGGTTCGGATGCAAGCCGCGATGAGACGGTGATCGGGAGAACCCCATTCAACGAAGGAGGAGGCGAGTATGACTAGAACAACACGCATGACCACGGGCATTGTGGCGGCCGCCGCGATGCTGGCGCTGGCGGCCGTCCCGGCAGGCGCCACCGATTACAAGATGACAATGGGCTCGAGCCATCCGCCGGTGCTGCCGTGGACGATTCCACTCAAAGTGCTGATCGTCCCGGATTCGAACAAGATTCTCCAGCAGGCAGGAATCCCGGACCGCATCATCTGGACCGAGGCCTATGCCGGCGCGCTGTACGATTTCAACAACACCCTCGAAGGCGTGGGTGACGGCCTCGCCGACATCGGCTGGGTCGGCTCGCTCTGGGAGCCGGCGAAGCAGCCGCTGCAGAACGTCGCGTACTACATGCCCTTCGTGACGGGTGACTTCCGCAACATGGCGAAGATCCAGGACCGGCTGGTCGAGACGGTTCCCGCATTCGCCGCGGAATGGACCAAGAACAACACGGTCTACCTCGGGGCGGAGATTGCCGACACCTATCACCTGGTCACCAAGTTCCCGGTCACGAAGTTCGAGGACCTCAAGGGCAAGAAGCTGATCGCGCCGGGCGCGATCGCCAGCCGCCTGCAGGGGTCGGGCGCGGTCCCCGTCGACGCCGGGCTGCCGGGCTTCTACAACATGCTGCAGACCGGCGTGGCGGACGGCGCGCTCATCCTGATCACCGGCGTGCTGCCGTTCAAGCTGCACGAGGTGGCGCCCTACATCACCAAGGTCGACACGGGCGCGGTGTTCGCAGGCGCCCTGGCGATGAATAAGGACACCTGGGACAAGCTGCCGCCGCACATGAAAGTGCTGTTCAAGGGGCTCGGGCGCGAGTACGCCCAGATGACCAACGACATCACCGCCCAGCGCGAAGCAGCCGCCTGGGCCGCGCTTGCCAAGAATCCGAACGTGAAGATCTCGGAGCTCCCTGAGGCGGAACGCCAGAAGTGGGCGAACGCGCTGCCAGACATGGGCGCGGAATGGGTCCAGCGCAATGGCGAGCCCGGACGCCAGGTGCTGAAGATCTTCATGGAGGAAGCGCGCAAGAACGGCGCGAAGCCGCTGCGCGAGTGGGACAAGGGCCTCTGAACGACGCATCCTGACCGGCGAGCCACTCCGGCTCGCCGGCTTGCGACAGCCTTTTCATGACGCCCAACTCTTCGGCGCCGGCCAAGCAGCGGCCGGCGGGGTTCCTCGCGTCCATCGCGAAGGGTTTCACGTCCCTCACGCTCGGCATGAACAGCGTCGGCACGTTCTGGGTCTTCTGCCTGATGTTCCTCATCTGCGCGGACGTCGTCGGCCGCTACGTGTTCAACGCCCCGATCCGCGGCGTGGCCGAGATGGTCGGCTACTCGATCGTCACCGCGGTGTTCATGCAGTTCGCGAACACCCTGCACGTCGGGCGCTTCACGCGCGCCGACATCTTCATCGAGCGGCTGGAGACGACCCGCCCGGCCGCGGGCTTCTTCTTCGACTCGCTGTACAACTTCCTCGGCGCAGCGATATTCGCGATCGTCGCCTACGGCACCTATCCCAAGCTCGAGCGCGCCTGGACCACGAACGAGATCACCGGAACACCCGGAGATTTCACTTTCATCATTTGGCCGTTCCTCGCCGTGATCGTGCTGGGCGCGGCGGTGACCGCGATCGAGTACGCGTTCCTTCTGGTCGAGTCGGTGCGGCGCGTGTGGAACGCCTGGTTCCACCCCGAGCCGGGGCACCGTCGCGGCTGGCCAGCGATTGCGCTTTTCATTATCCTCGCTGCGATAGCGTGGGTGGTCGTTGGAAGCGGCCTGTCCAACGTCCAGGTCGGGCTCTTCACCATCGCCTGCCTGCTGGTGCTCATCTATGCCGGCATGCCGATCGGCGTGGCGATGATCGTGCTCGGCTTCTGTGGCATCTGGATCATTCGCGGCGACCCGGAGCTCGGCATGCGGGTGCTGTCGCGCACCTCGACCGAGTACCTGAGGAATTATTTCTTCGGAGTGGTGCCACTCTTCGTGCTGATGGGACTCCTCGTGAGCGTCTCGGACGTCGGCCGCGACACGTTCGATATCGCCCGCTGGATGCTGCGCCGCGTGAAAGGCGGCCTCGGAGTCGCCACGGTCGCGGCGAACGCGATCTTCGCGTCGATCACCGGCTCGTCGATTGCCTCGGCCGCCGTGTTCACCAAGATCGCGACGCCGGAGATGCTGCGCCACGGCTACACCCCGCGCTTTTCGGTTGGCGTCGTCGCAGGCTCGTCCGTGCTCGGGATGCTGATCCCGCCTAGTTTGCTGCTCATCGTCTACGGCTTCCTTGCCGAGCAGTCCGTGGGCCACCTCTTTCTCGCGGCGATCGTGCCGGGGCTCATCCTCGCCACCGCCATGGCCCTGCTGATCGTCCTGCTGGCGATCTTCTGGCCCTCGTTCGTCGGCGGCTCGGTGGTGAAGGAGCACGAGCAGGTGGAGACCGTGAAGAGCGCCGCAATCAAGCTCACACCGATCTTCGCGCTCGTCTTCGTCGTTCTCGGAGGAATCTACGGCGGCATCTTCACGCCGACCGAGGCGGGTGCCGGCGGCGCACTCGGCGCACTCGTGATTGCGCTCGCGCGCAGAAAACTCACCTGGCGAAAGCTCTGGGAGACCATGATCGAAACCGGCTACGTGACGGTCTCCGTGCTCTTCCTGCTCCTGGGCGCACGGGTGTTCGGGCAGATGCTCGCCATGTCCGATCTGCCGCAGCAGATGAGCGGGCTCGCAATCGCCGCGGACCTCGGGCTCTACAGCTTTGTGGCGTTATTCATCGTGGTGGTCGTCCTGCTCGGCACGATCCTCGATTCGGTCTCCATCATGGTGATCACGCTTCCGTTCGTGCTTCCCGTCGTGGCGAAGCTGGGTGGCGATCTCATCTGGTTCGGCGTGGTCTCCGTCGTGGCGGTCGAGATCGGACTGCTCACGCCGCCATTCGGCATTTCCTGCTACGTCGTCAAATCGACGCTGGACGACCGTCGCATCACGATCAACGACATCTTCGCCGGCGCCTTTCCATTCGTGGTCGTGATGCTGCTGGTGGTGGCGCTGCTGGTGGCGGTCCCCAACCTGAGCCTGGTCTTCAATTGAGGGTCCCGACCGGGTAACGATTTTCCGCACCCGCCTATAATTGCCGGTCTGCCCTGCAAGGCATCCGTCGCCCTGGAAAGGAGTCCACCCCATGCGCGATGTCGTGTTCGCCAACGTTTCCCGCCGCACGTTCCTGGCGAGCGCCCTCCTGGTACTGGCCGGATGCGGCGGTCGTTCCGCGCTGAAGAGCGCAAACATCATGCCCGTGTCACCGGACGACATGCCCGGTCAGGTCCCGGCACCGACCTTGCGCGCGGGAAACTGGTGGACGTACATCCAGCGTGATCAGCTCACCGGTCTCGAGACCAACCGCGGGCAGTTTCGCATCACGGGCGTCACCGATGCGGGCTACCAGATTCGCGAGGAGTGGCAACAAGGCGGCGTCGTGACCGCTTTCTACAACCGGGATCTGAATCCGGTGCGGACCTACAATCTTTCGTTCACGCCGCCGTTTCCGCGGTTCTCGTTCCCGTTGTTCATCGGCAAGTCCTGGCAGGCCGACGTGGTCAAGAGCGACGTCCCCCCGAAGCAGTTCGGCACCCTACGCCAGCAAGTGAACGGCAGCGTCGGCGGCTGGGATCGCATCACGGTGCCAGCGGGGACATTCACGGCCGTGCGCATCGATCTCACGATCGTGTGGCGGGATACCGATGCGGCGAGCGCGCGCGGCAGCAGCCGGGAGACCGTGTGGTACGTCCCCACGATCAATATGATCGCACTGTCCCGCCGGGAAGATTTCTATGGGGATTTTCAGGTCATCAACGACTCCGTCCTCGAGCTGACGGGGATCGGCACGGCATAGGCGAGCGTGCGGCGGTCGCGGCGCGTCTGTTAATCTGCATGCGATGACGACCCTCGCGCCGCAGCCGCTCGTCGCCTGCCACCAGTGCGACCTGCTGCATCGTGAAACGGCGCTCGCGCCCGGCGGCGTGGCACGCTGCCGGCGCTGCGGCGGCACGTTGTATCGCAACTCCGGAGC
>JBAVOG010000488.1:0-2005 GCA_049691875.1 Burkholderiales bacterium
ATGGTGTCGAGCCGTGATACTCAGGAAGGTACTTGGTGCCCTTTCCGGCTGCGATCACCTCGAAGCCGCTCGCGCGTGCCCAGTCGACCAGCTCGCAGATCAATGCCGGCTGGTCACCGTAAGCCAGCGAATAGATGATCCCGGCCTCCTGCGCACGCTGCGCGAGCAGTGGACCGGCCAGTGCGTCGGCCTCGACATTGACCATGATGATGTGCTTGCGATGCTCGCAGCAGGCGAGCACATGTGAAATGCCGGCCGCTGGTGAGCCGGTCGCATCGATGACGATCTCGACATCGGGTTCCGCGATGAGTCGACGTGCATCCTCGAAGTAGCCGAGCGCGGCGATCGACGAGTCGCTCCAACCGACGTTTCGCAGCGCTGCCTTCGCGCGCTCCGGATCGAGATCTGCTATCGCGGTGACGCGGACACCTGGGGTATGCCGCACCTGGGAAAGGTACATCGAACCGAACTTTCCGGCCCCGATGACTCCGACGCGCAGCGGCGCGCCGCGCTCCTCGCGCTGCTTCAACAGTCGATGAAGGTTCAAGGTGCTTCTCCTTCTCCCGTTAGTAGTCGCCGCGGTCCGCTTCCGCTGCCGCGGCCGATAATGGGTCCGTCCCACTGCGCGGACGACCCTTCGCGGGCCCGTGACTCAGCGCGGCGTGTCCGTCGTTGCGCCTGCGCCTGCAGGTCGTTGTTCGACGAACTGGAAGAACACTTCGCCTTCGCGCACCATGTTGAGCTGCTGGCGCGCACGTTCGGCGATCGCTTCGTTGCCCTCCCGCAGGCTTGCAACTTCAGCAGCCGCTGCGGCATTGCGCGCGGCTAGCGCCTCGTTGGCGGCGCGCTGGGCAGACAGTTGCCGCTCCAGCTCCCGGGCTCGCAACCAGCCGCCCTTGCCTAACCACAATGGATACTGGATCGCGACCAGCAGGACGGCCAGCACGATGCCAAGTATCCGCATAATTCAGCGCAGGTTGTAGTACGCGCCGCGCCCCGGGTAGCTCGCGATATCTCCGAGATCCTCTTCGATGCGCAGCAACTGGTTGTACTTGGCAATGCGGTCCGATCGACTCATCGATCCGGTCTTGATCTGCATCGCGTTCGTGCCGACGGCGATGTCCGCAATCGTCGAATCCTCGGTTTCGCCGGACCGGTGACTCACCACCGACGTGTAGCCGGCACACTTGGCCATCTCGATCGCGGCAAATGTCTCGGTCAGCGTGCCGATCTGGTTAATCTTGATGAGGATCGAATTGGCGATGCCCCTGCGAATTCCTTCGCGCAGGATCGCCGTGTTTGTGACGAACAAGTCATCGCCGACCAGTTGCACGCGCGATCCCAGCCGTTCGGTGAGCGTGGCCCAGCCGTCCCAGTCGTTCTCGGCCATGCCATCCTCGACCGAGATGATCGGGTACTTGTCGCACCAGCCGGCCAGCATGCTGGTCCACTCATCCGCTGACAGGGTCAGGCCCTCGCCGTCGAGCCGATAGGCACCGTCCCTATAGAACTCGCTGGCCGCACAGTCGAGAGCAATAGCCACCTGCGAGCCGGCGGCGTAGCCGGCGGAATCGATCGCCTGCAGGATGAGCTGGATCGCGGCCTCGTGGCTCGCCACGCTTGGTGCAAAGCCGCCCTCGTCACCGACCGCGGTGCTCATGCCTTTGGAATCGATCAGCTTCTTCAGCGCGTGGAATACCTCGGCGCCGTAGCGCACGGCTTCCGTGAAACTCGGCGCCCCGACCGGCACGATCATGAACTCCTGCAGATCCAGGCTGTTGTTGGCGTGCGCGCCACCGTTGATGACGTTCATCATCGGCACCGGCATCGACATCGTTCCGCTGCCGCCGAAGTAGCGATAGAGCGGCAGTCCCGCCTCCTCGGCGGCCGCCTTCGCGACCGCCATCGACACGGCGAGCGTTGCGTTCGCCCCAAGGCGCATCTTGTTCTCCGTGCCGTCGAGCTCGATAAGCGTGCGGTCCAGGAACGCCTGCTCGTTTGCTTC
>JBAVOG010000489.1:0-2473 GCA_049691875.1 Burkholderiales bacterium
CTTCACGCTGCACCTGCTGCCCGCCTTCGGCACGGTGCTCGCAATGATCTTCGTCGGCGAGCGCTTTCACCCCTTTCACGCGGCGGGCATCGTTACCATCCTGGTGGGCGTCATCATCGCCACGCGCGCCCCCCGCAGGCTGCACTGAATCGTCGCTTCGCTCACGAAAGCGTTGCAACCGTTTGTTGTCGCAATCGCCCTTTTAGCAGCCCTAGGCGCGGGCGTAACAGACGCGCGCGCCGGGCTCCTCTATGTCGGCGTCACCGACGGCGACTTTTACGGTGTCGCGACGTTCACCGAGAATCTCGCACTGATCAATCACGCGGAGTTGAGCACCTAGTCGAGCCCCATCACGGGCCTAGCTGCTGGCGCCGTGGAAAACTACTCCGTCGGATCGGCGAACACGATAAGAAGGTTCGACTCGACCAATGCGCAGCTGCAGTCGCTCTCGGGCAGCGCGACTGCCATACGGGGGCCAGCAGCTACGAGCTTGGACGGCGCGATCCGTACGGCGGCGTGAATCCTTTCACTGGCGTCGACGACGGCCTCACGGCAGCGTTTGTGTCGCCGCTGATCTTCGAAGTCGACGTGATCGGTCGGGCGGCCCTCGCAGCGCCGGAACCTTCCACTGTCGCCCTCTTCAGCCTGGCCCTGGTAGGTCTCGGCTTCTCTAGGCGCCGCAAGCTGCACCAATAGTAGCCACGTCTCTCGGAGAAAGCCCGCCGCACGCGGACTTTCTCGTTGTTGGCCAGCTTGCGCACCCAATCCAGTACCGCCAAGCAAGTGGCTGTAGTGGCGTAGCGCACCGCGGCGACAACGAACCACCGCGGCTCGCGGAGTTGCGCTCCGGCCGCTTCGCTTAACATCCGCCTGTGGCCGATGTTAGCCTCAACCGAACTGGCGGGAACCGCCCCGCCCGCGTAGTGGGCGCCCCTCCCTGATAACGAGGGGATCGGCTCGTGGTGCCGGGAGAGTGTGTCAACCCCCGCGCCGTTACTGGCTTTCCGGGTAGGTGCCTCCTGAATCCGCCGCTCCATCCGCCAGAAATAGCCCCGGTGGCCCGAATTCCAGGGTCCGCCTCGGCGTCCGTCCCCGCCTCCCGCTCCCACCACCCGCACGGGAACACGACCACGAGCCGGTGCTTCTCGCACCAAAGGTGAACGCCGTCCGGTCGTCCAATCGCGTAGCGACAGGTACGGCAGTCCCGCTCCTGAGCTTCGCGCCACGGGTTGAAGTAGCCTTCGCCCATGTTCAGAGGCTACGTCCGCTGGTGGCTCGCTGCGTGCGCCCTAGGGGCCACCTTGATCGGTCCCGCGCTGGCTGCCGAGCCGTGGACCATCGATGGCCGCGTCGTGGGAGTTTCGGACGGGGACACCATCACCATCCTCGACCTTGACAAGCGCCAGCACAAGATTCGCTTCAACGGGATCGACGCACCCGAGAAGAAGCAGCCCTTCGGTAATCGCTCGCGGCAGATCCTCGCCTCCCTGATCTTTGACCGGAACGTGCGGGCCGAATGCCACAAGCGCGACCGATACGGCCGCGAGATCTGTAAGATCCTAGACGACTCGCGCGACATAGGGCTAGAGCAAATCCGGGCTGGGCTTGCGTGGTGGTATCGGGCGTATGCTAAGGAGCAGTCACCCGATGATCGGGAGCGCTACGAGCAGGCGGAGCAGGAAGCCAGGGCGAGAAGATTGGCCTATGGCGGGAACCAAATCCCGTGCCGCCGTGGGAGTGGCGAAAGCAGCCGTCCCGTTGACTCGCCACGACGCGCGGCGATAAATCGCCGCCGTAAATCGAGGCGGCGGAAAGTGGCGCGCGAGTATGTCGCGAATGTCGCAGATCGGCCAGGACCTGTCGTAGGGTGATGTCGCCAATAGCGGTCGTTTGATGGAGCTATCGACCCATTGCGGGCCGTCGCGCTCCAGAGAAGCGGACGTTCACGGACTACGCTGTACGGCCAACAGAAGACGTTGTCAGTGACCGCCCAGCGGCGATTGCGGGTCAGGGCTTCTGGCCGTGAGCCGGGGCAAAGCCGTCTTCGATAAACGATTTGTGGCGGCGGGGCAGAACCCGCTCCGCCGGTCCAATTGATAGGCGTTATCATGATCTTAACTTCTAACAAAAGCGTATTCGCGAGAGCGTGCCTCGCCGGGTCCTCAAAATGCGAAAGCTGGATCTCAACTTGCTTCCCATCGCCCTCGCCTTGTACGACGAGCTGAACGTAAGTCGCGCCGCCCAGACGCTAGGCATGAGCCAGCCGGCGGTTAGCATGGCGCTCCGCAAGCTACGTACGATCTTCAACGACCCGCTGTTCATCCGGTCCCCGACCGGTGTGACCCCGACGCCCCGGGCGCATGCCCTGGTGCGGGCGACCCGGCCGCTGGTGGAGCGTCTTCGGGAGAACCTGTTCCTCGAGGAGCGGTTCGACCCGGCGGGGAGCACGCAGACGATCTCGATCGCCTTGTCC
>JBAVOG010000490.1:0-4165 GCA_049691875.1 Burkholderiales bacterium
GGCGCGGCCCGCGACTCCAGGTTGGCAGCGACCAGCGCATCGACCTGCTTCGCTTCGAGGCGCCCCATCAGGTGACGGTAGGGCTGGATCGTATGGCCGCCCGGAAGCAGAGTTCCGGCATCCGCCCACGTGAGCGGAGAAATCGCGAGGAACGTCTCGACCTCCGCCGCGAGCCGTGGCAGCACGGGCTTGAGATACAGTGTCAGCAACCGGAAGGCGTTCAGTGCGGCCGAGCAGACCGCATGAAGCGTCGCATGCCGCGCGGGATCCTTGGCGAGCGCCCACGGCTGGTGGCGGTCGAAGTACTGATTCACGTTCTCCGCGCCTTGCATGATCATGCGCAGGCACTTGCCGTATTCGCGGCGCTCGTATGATTCCGCCGCCACGTCGGCGCCTGCGAAGAGTCCGGGGAACTCGGTTGCGAACACGCCCGGGTCGGCATTCGGTGCGAGCTTTCCATCGAAGTGCTTGTGGATGAATCCGGAGGCACGGCTCGCAATGTTGACGAACTTGCCGACCAGATCCGCGTTCACCCGCGCGACGAAGTCGTCGAGGTTGAGATCGATGTCCTCCATCGTGCTGTTGAGCTTGGCAGCGTAGTAGTAGCGTAGCCATTCGGGATTCAATCCGAGCGACAGGTAACTTTCCGCGGTGATGAACGTGCCGCGCGACTTCGACATCTTCTCGCCATTGACGGTGAGAAACCCGTGCGCGTACACGTTCGAGGGCGTGCGATAGCCGGAATGCTCCAGCATCGCGGGCCAGAACAGCGCGTGAAAGTAGAGAATGTCCTTGCCGATGAAGTGAACCATCTCGGTGTCGCTTCCAGGGCGCAGATACGCGTCGATGTCCAGCGGCCGCCCCGCGGCGGTGCGTTTCTCGCAGAGGTTGCGAAAGCTCGCGAAGTAACCGACCGGCGCGTCGAGCCAGACGTAGAAGAACTTCTGCCCGTTGGTGCCGGGGATCGGGAATCCGAAATAGGGTGGGTCACGCGAGATGTCCCAGTCCTGCAGCCCCGCCGCGAACCACTCGTCCATCTTGTTCGCTGCCTCGGGCTGGAGCGTGCCCGACCGGGTCCACGCCTTCAGGAACGTCTGGCAGCGCGAATCCGAGAGTTTGAAGAAGTAGTGCTCGGAGGCCTTGCGTACCGGTTTCGCACCCGACACCACCGAGTACGGCTCGATCAGGTCGGTGGGCGAATAAGTCGAACCGCACACCTCACAGGAGTCCCCGTACTGGTCCTTGGCTCCGCACTTGGGACATTGGCCCCGGATGTACCGGTCGGGAAGGAACATCGCCTTGACCGGATCGTAGAACTGCTCGACCGAGCGGCGCGCGATGAAGCCGTTCTTCTCGAGCTCGCCGTAGATGTCCTCGCAGAACGCGCGGTTCTCCGGCGAGTTCGTGCTGTAGTAGTTGTCGAACTCGATCAGGAAGCCGGCGAAATCGCGCGTGTGCTCGTCGAACACCCGGGCGATCAGCTGCTCCGGGGCGATTCCTTCCTGCTCGGCGCGCAGCATGATCGGCGTGCCGTGGGTGTCGTCGGCGCAGACGTAGTGCACCTCGTGCCCGCGCAGACGCTGGAACCGTACCCAGATATCGGTCTGGACGTACTCGACCAGATGACCGAGATGGATCGAACCGTTGGCGTACGGCAGGGCGGAGGTGACGAGGAGGCGGCGCGGCATTCGGTCCGGAGAGATGCTGTAAACCCGTGATTTTAGCGTGGTTTAGCGGCCGAGGCGGCTTTGCTACACTAGCGGTCTTTTCAGACGCGATTGCGCCTTCGCGCAAGCGCCGGCCCCTCCTCTCCAGAGAGCACCATGGGAATCACCGAACAAGACATTCAATCCGCACTGAAGGAAGTCGTCGATCCGAACACCGACAAGGATTTCGTCACCACCCGCTCGATCAAGAACCTCAAGGTGAGCGACGCCGACGTTTCACTCGAGATCGAGCTCGGCTATCCCGGCAAGAGTCAGCTCCACCTGATCAGGAAGCTGGTCGGCGACCGGGTGCGGGCGGTGCCGGGAGTCCGTGCAGTCGATGTCGCCGTTCGCTCGAAGATCGTCTCGCATGCCGTGCAGCGCGGCGTCAAGCTGGTGCCGGAAGTCAAGAACATCATCGCGATCGCGTCCGGCAAGGGCGGCGTCGGAAAATCCACCACCGCCGTGAATCTCGCGCTGGCGCTCGCCGTGGAGGGCGCATCGGTCGGCATGCTCGACGCCGACATCTACGGGCCGTCGCAACCGACAATGCTCGGCATCATCGGACGGCCCGAGTCGAAGGACGGCAAGAGCCTCGAGCCGATGACCGGCCACGGAATCCAGGCGAGCTCGATCGGGTTCCTGATCGACGTCGACACGCCGATGGTGTGGCGCGGGCCGATGGTGACCCAGGCGCTCGAGCAGCTGCTGAAGGACACGAAGTGGCGCGCGCTCGACTATCTCGTGGTCGACCTGCCGCCCGGCACGGGAGACATCCAGCTCACGCTTGCGCAGAAGGTGCCGGTGACCGGCGCGGTGATCGTCACCACACCCCAGGACATCGCGCTCATCGATGCGCGCAAGGGGCTCAAGATGTTCGAGAAGGTCGGCATCCCGATCCTCGGTATCGTCGAGAACATGTCGATCCACATCTGCTCGAACTGCGGGCACGAGGAGTCGATCTTCGGCTCCGGCGGTGCCGAGCGGATGTGCAAGGACTACGGGACCGAGTTCCTCGGCGCGCTGCCGCTCGACATCAGCATTCGCGAGTACGCCGACGCAGGCAAGCCGAGCGTCGTGTCCGATCCGGACGGGCGCGTGGCGGAAATCTACCGGCGGATCGCGCGGCGGGTGGCAGTCAAGATCGGCGAACTGCAGAAAGACATGAGCGGCAAGTTCCCCAACATAGTGATTCAGAACACATAGTCGGCGCTAGAAACCGTCTTTCTTCCTGGCGAGGTAGCGCCGCTTGTTGGAGCGGTCGCCGCTCGCGCGGCGCCGCTCAACAGTTGGGCGGGAAGCGCCGAGGTTTGCTGGGCACCGGACTGAAAACCGTACAATCGCGTTTGTGACAACTGGTCAACTGGCATGGCATCGCGACGGGTCGGCGCCGCAACCGGCGCCGTCGTCGTTTGCGGGGAGGATTCAGTGAGCATCAAGTCCGACAAGTGGATCCGCCGGATGGCAGAGGAGCACCGCATGATCGAGCCCTTCGAGCCGGGGCAGGTCAAGTCGGTGGACGGCCGCAAGGTCGTGTCGTTCGGCACCTCGAGCTATGGCTACGACATCCGGTGCTCGCCGGACTTCAAGATCTTCACGAACATCAACTCCACGATCGTGGATCCGAAGGACTTCGACGCGAAGTCGTTCGTCGACTTTCGCGGCGACGTTTGCATCATCCCGCCCAACTCGTTCGCGCTCGCGCGCACCGTCGAGTACTTTAGGATCCCGCGCAACGTCCTGACGATCTGCCTCGGCAAATCGACCTACGCGCGCTGCGGCATCATCGTCAACGTGACGCCCTTCGAGCCCGAATGGGAAGGTTTCGTGACGCTCGAGTTCTCGAACACCACGCCATTGCCGGCGAAGATCTACGCGAACGAGGGCGTGGCGCAGGTGATCTTTTTCGAGTCCGACGAGGTCTGCGAGACCTCCTACAAGGACCGTGGGGGGAAATATCAAGGTCAGCAGGGCGTGACGTTGCCGCGAATGGGGTAAGCGATTCCGACGGGAGTTGCTGTTTCCCCTCCTCCCCGAGGAGGGGAAAAACCTGGCACTTTGCTTAATGTTCCGACCGCAGCACCAGGCCGGTCGCGAGGAGCACCGTCGCGCAGCCGGCGATCATGCTGGCAGTGATCGGCTCGCCGAAAAACAGGGCTCCCCAGAGCAGTCCGAACACCGGGATGAGAAAGGTCACGGTGAGCGCGCGTACCGGACCGATGCGCACCACCAGGCGGAAGTACGCGAGATAGGCCGCTGCCGTGCAGACGATCGCCAGCACTGCGACGCTCGCGACGGCACGCGCTGGCGGCAATCCGGTCGGCAACGAGAAGAGCGTCACGGGTGCGAGAACGACGGCGGCACCCAGCTGACTGCCGAGCGCGAGCGTGAGCGGTGTCATGGCCCCGCCGAGCGCCTTGGCGTAGTGGCCCGCGAACCCGTAGCAGGCCGAGGCGACC
>JBAVOG010000491.1:0-4126 GCA_049691875.1 Burkholderiales bacterium
CTCCAGGTCCTGCACCCGGTTGCCGCCGCGCCACGCCAGGGCGAGGTCGGGCGCAAGGCGCACCACGCGCTCGAGATCGACCCTTCCGCTCGCCTCGATCTGCGGCAGCTTGGCGACCTGGGGCGGAAAGTCGCTGAACACGCTCACGCCCACGACGCGCTCGCCCGCGCCCGCCGCGAAGGCCACTTCCGCGAGATGCGGTGATAGCGTCACGATGCGCGCGGGCGGGTGATCGAGCGTGACCGAGCGCCCACGATCGTCGACGACCGTCACGGCGTGGGCACTGACTGCAATTGCCAATGCGACTGCGCTGGCAAGCGTGGCCATCGAGAAGATAGAGATGCCCGTGGATTCCCGCTTGCGCGGGAATGACAAACTCCTTGCGCCGTCCAGCGCGATCCTGGATTCCCGCCTGCGCTGGAATGGCGCTCTTTCGCTCACTTGAACCGGTACTCCGCAGTGGCGAGGAACGTGCGGGGCAGATTCGGGTATGCGTTGAAATTGTTCACGAACAGGCTGCGCACCGCGTAACTGTAGTAGAACTCGTCGAACAGGTTGTTCACCGCGGCCGTGAAGGTCCACCGCTCCCAGCCCTGCGCGAGCTTGAGGTTGACGACCGTGTAGGCGGGCATCTTGCGACCGAAATCGTTCGCCACGTCGTTGTCGTAGTACTGGGAGCCGACGTAATTCACCACGGCCGAGAGCAAGGTCTTGTCGGTGATGTTCCAGGCGGCCCCGACCGTGAGCAACGTCTTCGGCACGAGCGGTATGGTGTTATCGGTCACGTTGACCGGCCCGATCATCCCCTCGCGAAACTTGGCGCTGCGAAATGCGGCGTTTCCGAACAGGCTCAGCCCGGGAATCACCCGCCAGCTCGCGTCCAGCTCGATTCCTTTCCGGAGCGTCGGCGGAAGGTTGATGTTCTGGCCGGTCGGGACGAAGAAGAAGATTTCGTTGTTGAGCCGCATTTCGTACGCGCTGGCTCGTGCGCGCAGTGTATCGCTGCGATACTCGACGCCCACTTCGAAATCGTGCGAGGTCTGCGCATCGAGCGGCACGAGTCGCGACGTGAAGCCCGGTCCGCCGAACTGATCGTAGATCTCGTCCACTCGCGGGATGCGGAAGCTCTGCCCATAGCGGCCGTAGACCTCCACCGTGTCGGACAGCGGCTGGCGCAGACCGAACTCGTAGGCGCGCGGATTCAGGCTCTTCGAGGCGCTTGCCGGGCCGAGCACGTTGGCGACGTCGGTCGCGTTGGTCCGCACGTCCTGAAGCCGCCCGCCAACCGTCAGCCGAGTGCCGGTCGAGAATACCGAATAGTGCTGGAGATAGGCGCCATTGCTGCGCTGATCGACCTGCAAGTCAGCAAACGGTGCCGACGTCTGGCTGCGCGAATCCTGACGCGTGTAGTCCCAGTTGTCGTAGTCGTAGCCCACGATCAGCGTGTTGCGCGCGCCGAACGCGCGGTAGGGCAGCTTGAAGCGCGGCGCGAAGGTCCACACGTCGTTGGTGGACTGGACGTACGTGTTGAAAAGGCCCCCCGAGAAGTAGTCGGCCAGAAACGCGCTCCGGTCCGTCTGGCGGTAGCCGAGATCGGCGGCAAGCGTTCCCCCGCCGAGCGCGACTTCGCCTGCGAGGAGCGCGCGGGCACCCGCGCGATTCGCCCAGTCGAGCGGTGTGGAGGTGCCGCGCGGATTGACCGCGAGCTCCAACTCCCCGCGGGGCCCGGGCAACTGCACGGTCTGCCGGTCGCCGCCGAACTTGAGATCCACCTTGCCGACGCTGCCGAATGCGCGCAGATCGGCCTCCGCGCTCCACTGCTGCACGCGGTTGTTCTCGCGCCAGTTGCTGGTCTGGAAGGAGTTCGCCGACCCCGTGGCGCCGAACGCGTCGCCTGCCGCCGAAGCAGTCGCACCTGCCTGGAAGGTATCGAGCGAGCCACCGCCGACCATCGCCGAGCCCGTGATGGTCGCGCGCTGCGGTGTGCGCGTGATGATGTTGATCGTGCCGCCGGTCGCGCCGCCACCGTACAGCACACCCCCGCTGCCGCGCAGGATCTCGATCCGCTCGATCGACTCGATCGGAATGGCCGACCAGCTCGGCGTGGAGAGGTCCACTTCGTCGAGCCGACGCCCGTCGAGCAGGACGAGCGTGTTCTGGTCGCCCGTGACGCCGAATCCGCGCAGATCGACCTGCTGGTCGGGGCTTCCGGTCGTGTTGCGAATGACGATGTTCCCCTGCTGCGAAAGGATTTCCGGCAGGGTGCGTGCGGTGCTCTTGGCAATGGCTTCGGCCGTGATCACGGTCATGCCGACGGGCGCGTCGAGCCGATCCTCGGGAAAACGCGTCGCCGTCACGACGACCGGATCGAGCTGCGGCGGGCCGTACTGCGCGAGTGCAGGCGTAAATGGCGCGATTGCGGAAGAGCAAAGGACAGATGCGCAGGCAAACTTGATTGCGCGAATTGCGCGCAGGGGGCGTGGATGCATGACTCCTCCCATCCGGCAAGCGTCCCGCATGCCGGCATCGTGTGGACGGAAGGAAACGCAGCGCAGCGCGCAAGCACCTGCGAGGACACCGCACGCCCGCGGCATTTCCCGACCTCACGCTCAGAGGCCGGTCTCCGGGCTTGCGAGCTTGAATGCGGCGTGCGCCGCACTCCACGGACCGCCTTCCCGCGTCGCCGGTCCGATGGGGACCTCGAGACGCAGTGGCCAGGACTGCACTCGCGCGCGCGATCGATGCGTGCGAGCGTGCCCATAGAATGGGCCGTGTTGAGCTTGCTTACCGTTGCGGGGGCAGCTCAGGCATTGGGTCCGGAGCGACAAAATCCGGGCCCGCACCTGATTCCCGTTTCACCCGTGCGTGTAGACACCACGCCTGGGCACCTCGAGCGAGCAGGGTCATTCTAACTCGGCGGGATTCCCCAGCGGGCTCAGAATCGCTCGATGCGCGCCGTGTATCGGCGCACCAGGAGGCGGTATAGGCCTGTCCCGATCTGAATGTGCCCGACTTCACGGCGGTCGAGGTCGAGCGTGGCGCCCCCTTTGGAGGAGGCCAGGGAAAGGCCGAACCGGTCCTGGGCGATCAACGCGTCGAGAACTGCGCGCAGATCCTCGGGCGCGAGCCCCGCACCGGTATTGTCGATCAGTTCACAGGCCTTGCCGCGGCGCGTGACCCCGGCCAGACGGGTCGCATCGGGCCGAATCGGGTTCAAGCGGTCGAATTCACCCGGGTGGGCTGGGGGCGTCGGTGTGTCGCTCATCACGAAAACACGTGCAGAACCCGCGTTTACTCCTTGACGATGCTGGATTTTCCAAACTATATTGCCGCGATGGACCCGGATCTGCTCGCCCTCGAGGATCGCGTTCGGCAGGTCGCCGAATTGTGCCAGCGGCTGCGGGCGGAGAACAGCGACCTGCGGCAGCGCATGGCACAGCTCACCGACCACAACAAGCTGCTCGCGGACAAGATCGACGGTGCCAAGGTCCGCCTGCAAGGCCTGCTCGGCCAGCTCCCCGAATGAACGATAAGCAGAAGGCCCTGGATGTCACCATCCTGGGTCGGTCCTACAAGGTCACTTGCGCGGACGACGAGCGTGAAGCGCTGCTCAACGCGGTCCAGTACGTCGATCACAAGATGAACGAGATCAGGGCCTCGGGCAAAGTCGGCAGCACGGAGCGCATCGCAGTGATGGCCGCGCTCAATATCGCGCACGAATTGCTCACGGCCAGGAACCCGGACGGTTTTGACTTGGAAAGCGTCCGGCGTAGAATGGCCACGATGCAAGCGACGCTCGATCAGGCGCTCGCGCCGCAAGAGAAGCTGCTGTAGACGACGGCTTCCACCCGCGGCGTCCTGCCGGCGGGTGTTCGTACCAGATTTTCGCACCAAGTGTTCGTAAAGCTTCAATGTCCCCTGCGTTGCGCGTCAGGCTGTAGAAATTCTTGGACCGATGCATCCGCCAGGTTGCGGACTCAAGTGTCACTGTTGTGCGCGTCCCCAAGTCGGACGTACCTGATGTGACCGGAACGCGACCGCCTTGAACCGCAGGGTTCAAGATTCGCGGCTTAACCGCTTCGGCGGGGGGCACCCACAATGCGACAACGCAGGCGCGAGCCTGCGT
>JBAVOG010000492.1:0-2082 GCA_049691875.1 Burkholderiales bacterium
CGACGCCGGCGCGCAGCCGCCGCGGCACGAGCGGCACCACGTTCGTGTAGCGGTTGTTGTACTGCTCCTCGCGAATTCCGCGGCGCATCTCGAGCGCGTCGCGCACGCCGCGCGTGGTGATGAGGCCCGACTTGGCCCCGGTGCGCGTGAGCACTGCGTTCGTCGCGACCGTCGTGCCGTGCACGATGGTGTCGATCGTCGGCGCGAACTGCTCGAGGGTCTGCGCGGGAGATTGGCTCGCCGCGATCTCTGCCAGGCCTTCGACCACCGCGATCGACGGGTCGGCTGGCGTCGACAGTGTCTTGGAGATCGCCGGCTCGGCGCCGTCGCGCGTCACGATGAAGTCGGTGAACGTCCCACCGACGTCGATCCCGATCTTGAGTGTCACGTGAATCTCCCTTCAGATATCCGTGGCGACGCGGAGACGATTTTCCCCACCACCCCGCCGGCTCCGCCGGCACCCCTCCTCGAAGAGGAGGGGATGGTTTTCCTTCCCCTCCTTTTCAAGGAGCGGCCGGGGTGGTTGGTATATCCCAACGCCCACACCACCCCGCCGGCTCCGCCGGCACCCGTCCTCAAAGAGGAGGGGATGGTTTTCCTTCCCCTCCTTTTCAAGGAGGGGTGGCCGCGTAGCGGCCGGGGTGGTTGCGGCCTCACGCCACCCTCTCCTTCGCGGCGGCGATGGCGATCTCGCGCACCTCGCTCTTCTGGACCTTGCCCAGCGCAGTGCGCGGCAACTGGGACACCGTGACGATCGCGCGCGGATGTTTGTAGCGCGCGACGCGACCCTCCAGCACCGCCGACAACTCGCGCTCGGTCACCGACTTGCCGGCCTTCGGCACGACGACCGCGATCACCGCCTCGCCCCAGCGATCGTCCGGACGCCCGACGACCGCGACCTCTGCGATTGCGTCACATTCGGCCAGCACGTTCTCGATCTCCGCCGGATAGATGTTCTCCCCGCCCGAGATGATCATTTCCTTGCTCCGCCCGTCCACCACCAGCCAGCCCTCGGCGTCGAAATGCCCGATGTCGCCGGTGTGGAACCAGCCGCCGCGCAGCGCTTCCGCGGTCGCCTCGGGATTGCGCCAGTAGCCGCTCATGACGTTCGGTCCGCGTACGAGAATTTCGCCGCTGGCGCCGGGCGCCACGTCAGTGTCCGACTCGTCGGCCACCCGGATCTCGCAATGCATCGCCGGCAGCCCCGCCGAGCCGGCCTTGCGGCGGGCCTCGGCGGCGGGAACGTAGGTGGCAATGGGCGCCGTCTCGGTCGACCCGTAAACCTCGATGAGCGGCACACCGCGCGCATGAACCGTTTCGAAGCATCGCTGCGGTACGATCTGCGACCCGGTGGTGATCATTCGCAGGCTCGCGAGGCGCGCATCCTTCCAGCGCGGCAGCGTGCCTAGTGCATCGATCTGCGCCGGCACCAGGACGGCAAGCGTGATCGCTTCGCGCTCGATGGCGTCTAGCGTCGCCTCCGGATCGAACTTGGCATGCAGCGTCACCGTCGCGCCGGCATGCAGCGCCGGAAGGGTCAGAATGTTCAACCCGCCGACGTGGAAGAGCGGCAGCGTCGTCAGCACGTGGTCTTCACTGGTGAAGGCGTGCATATGCGTGCTGTTGACGGCGTTGTAGAAGAGCGCGCGCTGCGTGAGGACCACGCCCTTTGGTCGGCCGGTCGAGCCCGACGTGTAGCAGAGCAGCACCGGATGGTCGTCGCGACCCGCGCGCGGCGCCGCGGTTCGCTCGTCCCTCGCCAGAAACGCGTCGTAAGTTTCCCAGCCCGGCACATTGCCGAGCGCGATCGTTCGCATCGCCGGCAGACCCTGCTTCACGCCGTCGATACCGGTGGCAAAGGCTGGCTCGGCAACGAGCAGCTTCGGCGCGCAGTCCGCCAGCGTTTCGCGATGCTCGGGCGGCGCGAGCCGCCAGTTGAGCGGCGCGAGCATTGCGCCGACGCGCGCACAGGCGAAGAGCAGTGCGATCGTCTCGGGATGGTTGAGACCCAGGAAGGCCACGCGGTCCCCGGGTGCCACACCCGCCGACGTGGAAGAGCGGCAGCGTCGTCAGCACGTGGTC
>JBAVOG010000493.1:0-2593 GCA_049691875.1 Burkholderiales bacterium
CAGCGTGACCGTGCTCGCCCATGGTGCGGCCGCGGCCGATGCCGCAGCGACGCTGATTGCCAACGCTGTCGATGTCGAACATCCTGCGATAGCGCGCGCTGCAGCTTCGGAGGTTGACGACAACACGGATCTCGGTGGTCGGCTGGTGACCATTGGCGTCGGAACATTGCCCGAGGAGGCGATCGTCGTGGCGCTCGATCGAGGTGCGGCGGTGGCTGCCGATTTCGTGCAGCGCGGCCTGATCTGGTGCGCCCTGCTGACCTTGCAAGGAATGCATCGGGTCGAAGGCGGACGCGCGGAATTGTGTATATTGTCCAAGCGACTCGCCGTGCGCAGCGGGCAGGGAGGCATCAGAGCCGGAAGCGCACGCCGAGTGACGATTCGAAGTTGACGACATCACGGAAGGGGAGATCATGACCTACGGAAGGGCTTTTCTCGCGGCCGTCGCATGCGCGCTTGCGGCGAGCTTCGCAATGCCTGCGGCGGCGCAGGGCACCATCAAGGTCGGCGAGATCAACAGCTACAAGCGTTTCCCCGCATTCCTGGATCCGTACAAGAAGGGCTGGGAACTGGGCGTGGAGGAGGTCAACGCCGCCGGTGGTGTACTCGGCAAGAAGCTCGAGATCGTCTCGCGCGACGATGGCGGCAACCAGGGGGACGCGGTGCGACTCGCCGAGGAGCTGATGTCGCGGGAAAACGTGGCCTTCATCTCCGGGACGTTCCTGTCGAACATCGGGCTGGCGGTCAGCGACTTTGCGAAACAGAAGAAGGTGTTCTTCATTGCAGCCGAACCGCTCACCGACAAGATCGTGTGGGACAACGGCAATCGCTATACCTTCCGTCTGCGGCCGTCGGTCTACATGCAGACGGCGATGCTCATCGACGAGGCCGTGAAGCTCAATAAGAAGCGCTGGGCAGTCGTCTATCCGAACTACGAGTACGGTCAGTCGGCGGTCGCCGCGTTCAAGCAGCTCCTCAAGGAGAGGCAGCCGGACGTCGTATTCGTGAGCGAGCAGGCGCCTGCGCTCGGCAAGATCGACGCGGGCGCGGTGACCCAGGCGCTCGCCGACGCGAAGCCGGACGCGATCTTCTCAGCCCTCTTCGGCGCGGACCTTGCCAAGTTCGCGCGTGAAGGCAACCTGCGCGGAGTCTTCAAGAACACCGTTGTGTTCAACCTCCTCGCCGGCGAGCCCGAGTATCTCGATCCGCTGAAGGAGGAGACGCCCGTGGGCTGGTACGTGACGGGTTATCCCTGGGCGGACATCAACACCCCCGAGCACAAGAAGTTCCTGGCCGCCTACCAGAAGAAGTACAACGACTATCCCCGGCTCGGATCGGTGGTCGGCTTCTCGCTGGTGCAGACCATCGCTGCGGTGATCAAGAAGGCGGGCAGCCTCGATACCGAGAAGCTCATCGCGGCGATGAGCGGGCTTGTAGTGGATACGCCCTTCGGCCCGATCACCTACCGCGCGATCGACCATCAGTCGACGATGGGTGCCTACGTCGGGCAGATCGGAGTGAAGGACGGGAAGGGCGTGATGACGACGTTCAAGTACGCGCCCGGCGACAAATATCTGCCGTCCGACGCCGAAGTCAAGAAGATGCGCCCGGCCGACTGACCGTCGCGCCATTCGTCCACCGCGTGGCGGGGTGCCCCGGGCATCCCGCCACGCTCGTTCTGTAAGGCGCTCTCCGCCCCACCGCGCATGGCGAGCATTCTCGTCCAGTTCCTGAACGGGCTCGCGTCGGCCTCGACGCTGTTCCTGATCGCGGCCGGGCTATCGCTCATCTTCGGCGTGACGCGGATCGTGAATTTCGCGCACGGTTCGCTGTACATGCTCGGAATCTACATCGCTTACAGTGCGGTGAACGCGTTTGCAATGGCCGGGCCGCTCGGATTCTGGGGTGGCATCCTGGTCGCGGCGCTGGCGGTCGGCGCATTCGGTGCGCTGGTCGAGATCCTGATCCTGCGCCGCATTTACCAGGCGCCCGAGCTTTTTCAGCTCCTGGCGACGTTCGCGCTAGTCCTGATCATCAAGGACTTCGCGCTGTGGGTGTGGGGCGCCGAAGATCTGCTCGGGCCGCGGGCGGTCGGGCTGGACGGCGCGGTGAGCATCGCAGGTTCTCGCTTTCCCGAATACGACATCTTCCTGATTGCGGTTGGACCCTTCGTCCTCGGCCTGCTCTGGTTGCTGCTCCATCGGACGCGATGGGGCACGCTCGTGCGCGCCGCCACGCAGGATCGCGAGATGGTCGGCGCGCTCGGCGTCAACCAGAAACTGCTCTTCACTTCGGTCTTCGCGCTGGGCGCCTTCCTCGCGGGCCTTGGCGGCGCGCTCGAAGTGCCGCGCGAGCCGGCGCAGCTCTTCCTCGATCTCACCGCCATCTCGGATGCATTCGTGATCGTGGTCGTCGGCGGCATGGGCAGCATCCCCGGTGCGTTTCTCGCGGCGCTCATCATCGGGGAGGTCAAGGCATTCTGCATCGGGGTCGGGACAGTGGACATTCTGGGCATGGACGTGTCGCTCTCGAAGCTCACGCTCGTGATCGAATTCATCGTCATGGCGGTGGTGCTCGTGGTGCGGCCCTGGGG
>JBAVOG010000494.1:0-7856 GCA_049691875.1 Burkholderiales bacterium
CAAGCCAACCTCGACATCGACACTCCGGCGATCCGGTCGCTCACTTCCAGCATGCAGCAGCGGCATGCGCAGCTCCTGCCCTACTACCAGAATGGCGCGGTCGGCGTTTCGCGCGACGGGCTCGTCGCCCTGCACAATGCGAATGCCATACCGCTCGCACAGCGCGCCCAGGTGAATGCCGTCATCGCCGCCGAGAACCAGGATCGACTCGCGCTCTACCGCGAGATCGCGCGCGCGAACGGGCATCCCGAGTGGGAGGCCGACATTCGCGCCAAGTTCGGCGAGCGCTGGATTGCGCGCGCGCAGCCCGGCTGGTGGGTGCAGGATCCCGGCGGCGCCTGGCGGAAGAAGTAGAACCTATCTCAAAATACGATTGCGCTAGCAAACGGGGGATATACAAGGGGATTTCCCCTTGTTCGTACGCCCCCCTCTTGCATGAAGAACCTTGGCCGCAATTTCGAGATAGATTCTTGGCTGCGTCCTGCTGCGATCGCGACGCGAACGCCCGCTTTGCGAGGTTGCCGAGCAGGCGAGATGCCCGGTAAGGTGTCGCTTGCCGTGATCGGCTGGGAGACTACCGCGTGACTTCGAGACCAACTGCAGCGAGACCGACTGCAGCGCGGTTCTTCCTGGTCGCCTTGTTTCTGGCGCTCGGCACACTGGCATTGCCGTCGCCTGGCGCCGCCCAGAGCGACCGCGATCTCGAACGCTATCCGCTCAGCCCACCGGACATTTCGTCTCCCGCAGCGACGCTCAACACCTTCCTGACAGAGTCGACCGCGGCGGTCAACGCCTACTACGCCGGCGAAACTGATCTGATGCATGCGCGCGCCGATCGAGCGTTTCAGACGCTCGACGCCGAGTTTCCGGAGAACGATACCGGTTTCCTGCAGGCGATCGAGTCTGCTCTTTATCTCCTCGAGATCCTGATTCGCATCGACCTGCCGCCGGCAAGCGAGATTCCCGGAACGGGAACCGCGCTACAGGAGATGCCGCCGTACTGGACGATCCCCAACACCGAGATCCGCCTGGTGCGAGTGGACACGAAGATCGGCGCACGGGCCGGCTATCGTTTTTCTGCGGAAACCGTCGCCCGCCTGCCGGATTTTTATCAGCGCGTGCGCCAGCTTCCGGTCAAGGCCGGCTTTGAAAGATATGACGGTGTGGTCGAGCGGTTTCGACTGCGGCCGGGATTTGCAGCGCCGGGCTTTTTCATCAGCTACGTCCAGAGCCTGCCAGCGGCCTGGTTTCAGACCTTCAGCGGTGAGCCGTGGTGGAAATGGACGACATTGGCGCTCGCGGTGCTGGCGGCCCTGCTGCTTTTCAGTCTCGCCTGCTGGCTGGCAATGGCAGTGGCGGGCCGCATGCGATCGACCGGTGGCACCAAGGCGCTGGTCCGCCCGCTTCTGGCACTCGTCGCTATTCTACTCATCGCGTTTGTGCGCTATATCGCGGTCGACGTGATCCGTCTGACCGGCACGCAGCGAGAGGTGGCGGTCGCCACGCTCGCGATTCTGACTCATCTCGCGGTGATCTGGATCGTGTTCTCGATCGCCCTGAGTGCCGCCAATTTCGTGATCCGGATGCGCGCGTCGGGCAGGTATGCCTTGGATACGCAGCTCATCCTGCTGGTCTCCAAGCTGGTCGCGGTGCTGCTCGCCCTCTATGTTCTGATCGATCTCGCCGAGACTCTGGGTGTGCCGGTCGCGCCCATGGTGGCCGGCCTGGGCGTGGGCGGTCTGGCAGTGGCGCTCGCCGTTCGTCCGACCCTGGAGAACATCGTCGCGGGTTTCGTGCTCTTCGCCGACGCACCTGTGCGGGTGGGCGAGTTCTGCAAATTCGGCGACAAGATGGGTACGGTCGAGGCGATCGGTCTGCGCTCGGTACGAGTGCGCGGAATCGACCGGACCGTCATCACGGTCCCGAACGCAGAGTTCTGCCAATTCCAGCTCGTCAACTTCACGCGTCGTGACTCCATCCTCCTCAACACCAAGCTCCACCTGCGCTACGAGACCACGCCCGATCAGCTGCGGCTCGTGCTCGCGCGGCTGCGCGAGCTCCTCATCAGGCACCCGAAGGTCTCGCCGGATCCGGCCCGCGTGCGATTCGTGGAGTACGGCGATTCTTCCCTGGACCTGGAGATCTTCGCCTTTGTCGAGACGCGCGATTTCAGCGAATTCCTCGCCATCCAGGAAGACTTGAACATGCGCATCAAGGACATCGTCGAGGCGTCCGGCAGCGCCTTCGCATTTCCGTCGCAGACCCTTTACGTGGAACGGTCCCACGGCCTCGACGCGGAACTCACCAAGGCCGCGGAGACGGAAGTGGCGCGCTGGCGGAGCGAGAACCGGCTGCCGTTCCCCGACTATGACGAGCGCACGCGACACGAGCTTTCGAATACGCTCGACTACCCGCCGGAAGGCTCGTCGGGACGCGCGTCGTCCGATCGGCCTTGACTGCAACGTCGGCCGTCGGGGACACTCGGCGAAGAGCTTCAACTCCCCCCAGTCGACTCGATTGCAGCCGCGCGCCGGATGTTCCCCGAGATGATTCCCCCGACTTCCGCCACCGGCCGTCCGAGCCGCGAAGCGCGCATTGCCATCGTCTGGGCGAGTGCCGCGGCGATCGCCCTCGTGGCGGCGCTCGCACCGCCGCTCGCGCAGCCCGAGGAATACCACGCCTTCGTGGACCAGCGCGCGCTCTGGGGCATCCCGAACTTCCTCAACGTCGTGTCGAACCTGGCTTTCCTCGTCGTGGGTGTGGCGGGGCTTCACTTCGTGGTGCGCGGAACGTCGCCGCACGGCGACCGCGCGTTCCAGGATCCGGCGGAGCGCTGGGCCTGGGGCGTGGTGTTCGCCGCGACGGCGCTGACGTGTTTCGGGTCGTCGTACTATCATCTGGCCCCCGACAGCCCGCGCCTTGCCTGGGACCGGCTTCCGATGGCAATCGGATTCATGGGCATCATCGTCGCCGCGGTGTGCGAGCGCATCAGCGCAAGAGCAGGTCGGCAGCTGCTCGCTCCGATGTGCGTGCTGGGGGCGGCAAGTGTGTGGTACTGGCGCTGGAGCGCCGCGCACGGTTTCGAGAACTTGAACCCGTATATCGCGGTGCAGTTCGGCTCGGCTCTTCTCATCCTGCTCATGCTCGCGCTGTTCCCTTCGCGCTACACCCGCGGTCGCGACTTGTTCGGAGCGTTGTTCCTGTACGCGCTGGCAAAGGTGGCAGAGCACTTCGATGGCGCGATCTTCGCTGCCACCGGCAACATCGTGAGCGGCCATACCCTGAAGCATCTGCTCGCGGCCGCGGCGATCTACTGGCTGCTCCGCATGCTCCGATTGCGAGCGCCGGCAGGCCCCGCGCCGCTATAATCGGCTCGAGTCCAACCGAGGTCACCCTATGCGCATCACCCGTTCGTTCGAGCGCCTCGCGATCCTCGCCGTTGCGATCGGTCTGACCGCCTGCGCGAATATCTCCTACGACCGCGATGACGCCATCCCCATCCCGGCCGGCGCAACCGTCGCCTTCGGGGGCAGCAGGTACGAGGGTCGCGAGAATCTCGATCCGGCCGTGGACAACGACATCGTTCACCGCCGTATCCGGAGCTCGCTCGTCGCGCAGCTCCAATCCAAGGGCTTCAAGGTGGTGGACAGCACGGCGTCCGCAGATTTCCTCGTGCGCTACTTCCTCGCCGTCCGCCGCGACACGGTACCGGTCGCAACGTCCAGGACGCCTCGCACGGCGACGCCGGTGGGTCCGGGCTGGGGCTGGGGCTGGGGCGGCGGCACCGTCACGACGATCACGCCGGTGGACTTTTCCGAAGTGTCGTTCGTCGTCGATCTGGTCCAGCGCTCATCGGGACACACCGCGTGGCGCGCCGTCTGGCGAGGAAATCCAAGCACCCGGGCGCCGACTCAAGAGCAGATCGACGACACGATGGCGCGGATTTTCAGTTCCGCGCCGGCCGCGCGCTAACTTCGTCACCCGAAGTCGACGCGGCGGGCATTTTTCAACGGCCTGCTAACGCTTGACTTTGGCCATCAGCGCGCGCTCGCCGTCCGCGCGATGCATGTCGAGAATGCCTCCTTCCAGGCTCCAGGTCGTCGCGGACTCGAGCGCGCCGAGGAACGCCCGCTCCTGGACCATGCGTTCCTCGGCGCACGCCTTCCGCGTCGTGACCGCGGATCCGATCTTTATGCGGTTGCCTTCGGCAGAGTACGGAGCTCGAAACGTATTGCAACCGGCGTTACCGGAGACAGCCTCGTGCTGGAACGAGATCGTTATCGGGGCGTCGCCCGCGAGGCCTATGACGGCGTGCCGATTGTTGTTGAAACCGGTGACGTCCCAGGTCACGCCCTCGAGCCGGGGAGCTGGCTCCGCCTCGAACGCGAGCACGGCCCCGGACTCGGCGAGCAAGGTGAGCTGGTCGGCGCGGATCGAGTAGCGGACCGTGCCCCAGAATGCCGCGCGGAATGCGCTCTCGATCGCCGTCTGCGGCTCGGGGCAGGCCATCATCGTCCCCGCGAGTTGCCCGAGTATCAAACCATCGCCGTCGACTTTGTACGATCCCACGAAGTTGTTGCACCCGGAATATCCCGACACCCGCCCCGCTTCGAACCGTGCGGTCACCGGACGCGGCAAGGCCGCGAGGTTCTGCGAGCCCTTATCTGTCAGGCCACTCAGTCGCCACGATACGCCCTCGAGCGTCTTGTCCGTCGCGGAGGCGCCCTGTGTCGTCGGGATCCGGCAGCATCCCGCGAGGAATCGCCCGTCGGGCAGCGAGACGCGCGCGATCACCGGGTGCTGCTTGTCGGACATGTTGTCGCTGCAGGCGGCCTCGCGCAAAAAGGCCACGAGGTCGCGACCGGCGTCGGACGTTCCGCGCCAGATCTCCTCCCGCAACGGCGCATTGCGGCTTCCGGCACCGCGGTAGGACTCGGGCTTTTCGTCGGAAATCATGACGCGTGCCATTCCCGGCTGCGTGAGATTCACGCTCCAGGAAGGCTCGTTGCCGAAACAGATGAGCGGAGATCCGCTAGCCAGCGCCACGACCGGAAAAGCCGAGGCCAACAGGATTGCCAAACAGACCCGAGCAGGATCGAGTACGAAACGCATCGAAAACCTCGTTGTCTTGTCCATCGGATTGCGAGTTGCTGCGCGCCTGGCCGGCGGGCCCTACTGGACCAGTCGGCCCGCGAGCCCGCGCTATGGCGCCTTCGCCATCCCCTCCGGCTGCGGTGCGATCGAGCTCGCAACGTCAACCCACCCGCCGCCCATCGCCTGGTAGACGTTCACGAGCTGCACGTAGCTGTCCGCGCGCGTGCGCACCGCCGCGAGCTCGGCTGCGAAGAGCTCGTTCTCCGCGATCAGCACCTCGATGTAGCTCGCCACGCCGTTGTCGAACTTGAGTCGCGACAGCCGCGCGAAATCGCGCAGCGCCGCCACGCGCTTCGTCTGCGCCGCGGATTCCTCCACCTTGGTCTGCGAGCCGGTCAGCGCATCGTTCGTTTCGCGAAACGCATTGAGGATCGTCTGCTGATACAGGGCCAGCGCCACACGCTCACCTGCTTCGGCGCTGAACACCTGCCCCTCGATGGCGCCGAACGTGAAGATCGGCCCGGCGAGACCCGCTCCCACCGACCAGGCCGCTGCAGGACCGGTCAGGAAGTTGCCAAATGCCGTGCTCACCGAGCCGATGGCCCCGGTGAGGGAGATGGTCGGAAAATAAAGCGCGCGTGCGGCGCCGATGTTGGCGTTGGCCGCGACCAGGATCTGCTCGACCTGGAGGATGTCGGGACGACGCTGCAGAAGCGTCGACGGAAGATCGCCGGGGATGAGGGGCGGAACGAGCTGGTCGATCGTCTTGCCGCGCGGGATCGGCGCCGGGTTCCCGCCGAGCAGGATCGAGATCAGGTTCTCCTGCGCCGCGATCTGCTGCTGGATGGCCGGAATCGCGGCGAGCGCCTGCTGGTACTGGGACTGGATCTGCGACACTTCCGTCTGCGACACGATGCCCGCATCGAATCGCAGCTGGAAGAGCCGCAAAGTGTCGGCGAAGTTCTTCGCCGTCGCCTGAGCGATCTCGAGCTGACGATCGAACGCACGCAGAGCGATATAGCTCGTCGCGACGCTGGCCACGAGCGAGAGGACGACGCCGCGTCGCGCCTGCTCGCTGGCGTAGACCTGCGCCTGCGCCGCTTCGCTCAGCCTCCGCACGCGACCGAACAGATCGAGCTGCCACGAGGCGCCGAGCGACGCGGAGTAGAGAGAGAAGTAGGGATCGCCGCCAGGCGGAATCGGGGGCTGACCGACGCGGCTCGCGCGGTTGCGGCTCGCGTCCGCGCCGTACCCGAACTGCGGATACAACTGCGATCGTGTCGACGTCAGGGCGCCGATGAATTGATCGACGCGCGCCGCCGCCGCACGAACGTCACGGTTGTCGCGCAGCGCCCGCTCGATCAGGTCGCTCAGAACGGGATCGCCGAACTGCTCCCACCATTTCGTGTTGGCGACCTCGGCGGCCTTGGGGTAGTCGATACGCCACGTCGACGGCGTTTCCACGTCGGGGCGCACGTAGTCCGGTCCGAGCGTGCACCCGGCCGCGGAGGCAGCGATGAGCGTTGCGATCACACGTGTCTTCATCTCGGTTCCTTACGGATGGACCTCACCCATCTCGCTCAGAAGCGCGCGACGAACGTCGCCGCGACGAACGGCGCGGGGTCGTAGTCGGTCTTCTGCAGCAGATAGCCGGACGAATTCTCGACGCGGAGCTCGCCGGCCGCCACGACGCCAGCGTAGAGGTGAAGCTGCGATTGTGCACCGAGTCCGCGCGTGGCGCGCAGGAATACGGGCATCCCACGGTCTACACCGACGCCGTCGGGCACCGGGCCGGTCTTGCTGAGGCGAAAGCGCGAGGAGCGAAACGCCGCGCCGACGCCGAGCTCCCAGTCGCTGTTCAGCCGATAGTCGAGCTCGAGGCCGGCCGGCCCGGTCGGGCCGGCAGCGAGCGGATTGATCAGGCGCCAGCGATCGCTGAAGCGCCAGTCGACGATCAGGAACGGGAGTGCACTGACCTTCTCGATGCGGTCGTACACGCCGACGCCGAGCCCGATCAGGTTGCCGTCGGCGAAGCGCTTGGTCGCCGACACGATGCCGCCCCAGGCGAGCGAGTCGCTGGTGCTGGCGCCGTTCTCCTTGAACCAGTCTACCGACGGAATGACGCCGAGACTCCAGCCGTCGCGCAGCGCGAACGACAGCGGGACCGCCACGCCGTACCGCTGCACGATGCCCCACGGCGCCACGCCGCCGAAGCCAGCCGGGTTGGAAAAGGAGTAATTGGAGTAGTCGTAGTTCAGGGTCACGCCGGCCCTGTTGCCGCCGCCGAGATCCCCCGCCACGCCTCCGCGCAGGAGCATGCTCCACTGGCTGAAATCGCCGCCATTGTCCAGATCGGCCTTGCCTTCGTAGACGGGCGTGACGGATATGAACGGCTGCCAGCGCGACTCCTGCGCCTGGGCGGGACTCGCCGCCGCGGCGAGCGCGGCGAAAACCGTCGTTGCGGTGAGCTTCGCTGCTTCGCGCTTCATCATCGCATCCTTTCGATAATCAATGCGGTGCCACCGGTGTCGACGCGGGCCGGTCCGCCGGGCCGGGCTCGCCCGGCTTTCCGCCGAACACCGTCACGTAGAGCGTCGGCACGACGACCAGCGTGAGGAGCGTCGCGACCATCAGGCCGCCCATGATGGCGAACGCCATCGGGCCCCAGAACACCGTGGGCGCGATCGGAATGAGCCCCAGCACGGTGGAGAGCGCGGCGAGCGTCAGCGGACGCATGCGCGAACTCGCCGCCGCCACCACGG
>JBAVOG010000495.1:0-1547 GCA_049691875.1 Burkholderiales bacterium
CGCTCTGCTGGACGGGGCGATGCGGGCGAGGTTCCATGCCGAGCCGATCGTGCAGGCGACAGAGCTGCTGCTGCAGGAGCGCACGCCGCGCGACGTCGCGGTGGCTTATCCGAGGGCGGAGGAAGCCGCGACGGCAGCGACGATCCGCGACCTGGAGCTGCCGGCGGTGCGACGGCTCCATTCCGCGCACGGCGCCTCGCCGGAGGTGCAGCTGCTCTCGAACGGCCGCTATACGGTAATGCTGACAGGCGCTGGCTCCGGGTACAGTCGCTGGGGCGATCTCGGCATCACGCGCTGGCGCGAAGACGTCAGCCGCGACGACTGGGGCGCCTACGTCTTCCTGCGCGACGTGCAGAGCGGCGACGTGTGGTCGGCCGCCTACCAGCCGAGCGGCGTGGAGCCTGACGCCTACGACGTCACGTTCACCGAGGATCGCGCGGAGTTCGTCCGGCGCGACGGACCGATTACCACGACCCTCGAAGTTGTCGTTTCGCCGGAGGACGACGCCGAGGTTCGCCGCGTCTCCATCACGAATGCGGGTAGCCGGACGCGGACCATCGAGCTCACCTCGTATGCCGAGCTCATGTTGGCGCCATCCGCCGCCGACACGGCACATCCGGCCTTCTGCAAGCTCTTTGTGCAAACCGAGTATCTCGCCAAACACCGCGCCATCCTGGCCACGCGGCGGCCTCGCTCGCCCGGCGAGCCCGAGATTTGGGCGGCGCATCTTGCCGTGTTCGAGGGCGAGGCGGTCGGCGACCCGGAGATCGAAACGGACCGGGCCCGTTTCCTCGGCCGTGGACGCGAGGTTCGGACACCGATGGCAGTGATGGATGGGCTGCCGCTTTCCAATACCGTGGGCACCGTCCTCGATCCCGTCTTTGCACTGCGTCGCCGCGTCCGGGTGCCGCCGGGCAGGACGGCACACATCGCGTTCTGGACGGTCGTCGCGTCTACGCGGAGCGATGTGCTGGATATGGTCGACAAGCATCAGGACGCGACCGCCTTCGACCGCGCGGCCACCTTGGCGTGGACCCAGGCACAAGTGCAGTTGAGCCATCTAGGCGTCGACGCGGAGCAGGCGGGCCTCTTTCAGCGTCTCGCCGGCCACGTGCTCTACGCCGATCCGACGCTGCGGCCATCGTCGGACGCCATCCGCCGCGGCGGGGGCGGGCCGGCGGCGCTCTGGGCACAGGGCATCTCCGGGGACATTCCGATCGTCCTCCTGCGGATCGACAACATCGAGGACATCGCCATCGTCCGCGAGTTGCTGCGCGCGTTTGAGTATTGGCGAATGAAGCAGCTCGCCGTCGATCTCGTGATTCTGAACGAGCGGGGATCGTCTTATGTCCAGGATCTTCAGATCGCCCTGGAGACGCAGGTCCGGGCGAGTCAGTCCAGCTCGCAGATCGGCACGGACCTCGCGCATGGCGCCGTGTTCGTACTGCGTGCAGACCTCCTTTCGGAGGAGACACGCGCCCGTCTTCTCTCCATGGCCCGGGCCGTGCTCGTGGCTCGGCAGGGAGCGCTGTCGGATCAGCTCAGCC
>JBAVOG010000496.1:0-1955 GCA_049691875.1 Burkholderiales bacterium
GCGGACCAGTCCGCTCCGGGGAGCCGTCGATGCAGCCGCACCGACGGATACCAAGGCATTCCGTGCCCGGCGTGCAAATAGCGCCACTCCGGGTTCGCCGGTACCAACACTCGCACATCCAGCCCGAGCGCGCCACCCAAATGAACGACGGAGCTGCACACCGTGATCGTACAGTCGAGCCCGCGCATCAACGCAGCGGACTCGTCTGCATCGGCGAGCGCGTCGGGCCAATGATGAAATCGTCCTGGCGCCAGCTCAGCCAGCTCGGCAAGGTCCGTCTCTGCGGGCGCATGCTGCAGGCTCACGAAATGCGCGTCGGGACGTGCAAGCATCGTCTGCAGGTCGGCAGGAGCCAGTGAACGCACCGCACGCCGCGTCCGCGCCAGCCCGCCGCGCCACGACAGGCCTATTTTTGGCCCCGTGCCGAGTGCTCCGAGCCGTGCCCGGTACCGTTCCACCCGCTCCGGATCCGCGATCAGGTAGCAGGGCCTGGCGGGAAAGCTCGCCATGCTCGGGCGATAGCGGCGTGGCAGACTGCCCGCGGCAACCTGGACATCGATCTTCCCGATACCTGCGAGCCAGCCGTGCTCGCCGCGCGTCTCACCGGATACGACGGCGGTCTTCGGAAACGAGCGGGCGAACAGCGCGCGCAACCGTGGGTCGCATTCAATCGTCACGCCGGAGGCCTCGGCAATCAGATCGGGGAAGCAACTCGCGAACATCAGCTCGTCGCCATACCCCTGCTCCGAGTAGACCAGGACCGAACGCCCCGCGAACGCGCCGCCTTCCCACTCCGGGAACGCGAAGCCGCGCCGCGGCGAATCGACCGCATCGAGACGCGCGTCGTACTCCGGCCAACCGCGCTCGAAGTCGCCCGTATACAGAATATGGAACGCCCGTGAAAGTCTGAGCTCGGCCGACTGCGGCTCAAGGGCGACCGAGCGATCGAAAGCGGCGCGCGCGCCGGTCACGTCGCCAAGGTCCTGCAGCACGGCGCCCCACGTGCCCCAGACCTCACCCGAAGGTTGCTCCGGCCGGATGAGCGGCAGGAGCGCCTCGCGCGCTTCCTCGGGCCTGCCCAGCTCTCGCAGCACGCTCGCCAGGTTATTGCGGCTGCGCGCATCCTCGGGCGCCAGCTCGAGGGCGCACCGAAGCTCCGCCTCCGCCTCGTCCAGCCGATCCAGCTCGCGCAATGCGAGCCCGAAATTGTTGCGGAACGCGACTTCGCCCGGCCGGATCTCCACGGCGCGGCGGAAATGCTCGAACGCTTCGGGCATGCGCGAAAGGCGGCGCAGCGCGATGCCGCGGTTGCAATGCGCCTCCGCCGAGTCCGGGTCCCGGTTGAGCACGTACTGGAGGAGGATCGTCGCGTCGTGCGCCTGGTCGAGCGCGATCAGGACGAGCGCGAGATCGATGCGCGGCCCGAGGTCTTCGGGCGCAAGCGACAGGACCTTGAGATACACGTCCATTGCGCCCCGCAGGTCGCCGGCGTCCCGCAGAACGGTACCGAGCATCATCAAGGCGTCGACCTTGTCAGGGTGCGCAGCAACCACGGCACGAACGCGCCGCTCCGCGGCTGCCCCATCGCCGCGTGCCCGCTCGATATCCGCGAGCAGCAGGCTCGCCTCGGGGTCGTCCGCCTCGCCCTCGGCGTAGGGCGAGATCAATGCGGCCGCCGATTCCAGGTCTCCCTTATCGCGCAACTGCACCGTCCTTTGCAGCGCGCGATGCCGTGAGCGCCGGGCCGGTCCGTGCGTGAGTGCGACAACGAGATTGCGCAGCATGGCGCGATTGGTCGTAAGGCCGCTACGCGTCGTTGAGCACGTCGAAGCGCTACGTTCGCCGGTCGCGCTGGGTACAGGCGAGCATGCTGGCGAGCTCCGAGCGCCACTCCTCGGCATACTCGCAATCTCGATACTCATCGAAATACGGGCCACCGAGGGTGTAGTGAACCA
>JBAVOG010000497.1:0-3853 GCA_049691875.1 Burkholderiales bacterium
GGCATCGTCGCTGCCGCGCTCGATGCGGCAAGAAAGATGAAGGACGCATAGACATGGGAGCGCGCAATGTCGGTGCGGTCGTCAAGCGCCTCGAGGACCCGCGCCTCGTCACCGGGCACGGCCGCTACACCGACGACATCCGATTGCCCGGAATGCTCGAGATGGCGTTCGTGCGCTCACCGGAAGCGCATGCGGCAATCAAGTCGATCGACGCATCCGCGGCCCGGGAAGTTCCGGGGATCGTGGCCGTGTGGACGCTCGCCGATCTCGGGGCGATCGCTCAGAAGCCGATGCTGCAGTCCTACCCGAGCCCTGCGATCAAGCAGAATGTCACGCAGCACCCGCTCGCGAAGGACGAGGTGTGCTACGTCGGCGAAGCGATTGCGGTCGTCGTCGCCGAAAATCGCTATGTAGCCGAAGACGCGGCACAGCTCGTGACAGTGGACTACGAGACACTGTCGCACGTGATCGACGTTCGCGATGCGGTGCAAGCCGGTGCGCCTCCCGCTCACAAAGGTGGGCAGAACAACATCGCGGCGACGGTGGCGTGGAAGTTCGGCGACGCCCCGACCGCGATCGGCAAGGCGCCGCACGTCTTTCGTGAAACCTATTTCCAGCACCGCGGAGCGCCTCACTCGATCGAAGGACGCGGCGTCATCGCGCAGTACGAGGCCGCGGCTGATCAGCTCACGCTCTGGAGCTCGACCCAGTCACCGTTCCTCGTCCGACGCTATCTCGCTCAATACCTGGAACGCGAGGAGGCGGGAATCCGGGTCATCGCTCCGGACGTCGGTGGCGGATTCGGCCCCAAGGCAGGCCATTACCCCGAGGAGCTGGTCGCAGTGCTCGTGGCGATGAAGCTCGGTCGTCCGGTGAAGTGGATCGAGGATCGCCGCGAGCATTTTCTCACCACGACCCAGCAGCGCGACCAGTGGTGGGATGTCGAGGTGGCGTGCGAACCGAGCGGCAAGGTCCTCGCCATTCGGGCCAAGTGCATCCACGACAACGGCGCGTACCTGCCCTACGGTCTGCTGCTGCCGATGACCTCCATCGTGCCGTTTCCGGGCCCGTACGCGATACCAGCCGTGGAGGTCACGCTCGATTGCGTCCTCACCAATGCCGTGCCGACGTCGCCGATTCGCGGCGCCGGTCGACCCTGCGCCGCATTCATCCTGGAGCGCACGATGGACACCGTCGCGCGCAACCTCGATCTCGATCGCGCCGCAGTGCGCCGGACCAATTTCGTGCGCAAGGATCAGTTCCCGTACGAGACCGGCGGGCGTCTCCCGACTGGCGTGACGATCCAATACGACTCCGGGGATTACGCCGCCTGCCTGGACATGGTCACGAAGTCTTCGGCGTACGCCGAGTTCGAGGCCAGGCGGGCGCAGGCCGCGCAATCAGGAAGATGGATCGGAATCGGGATCGCGAGCTACAACGAGGACACCGGCCTCCCGCCTTACGAGGGCGCAACCGTGAAGGTGCTGCCGAGCGGTCGCATCGCGGTCGAGCTCGGCTCGTGCTCTCAGGGCCAGGGCCTCGAGACGATCGTCGCGCAGATCGCCGCCGATCAGTTCGACGTCGATCCCCAGGACATCATCGTGAAGACCGGCGACACGGCAATCGCCGCAATCGCGCTCTCGACGGTGGGCAGCCGCGTGGCGTCGACCGCCGGGCCGAGCGTCTATCTGGCCGCGAGCCAAGTCCGCGCGAAGGCGATCCGGCTCGCGGCACTGCAGCTCGAGACAGCCGAGCCGGATCTCGAAATCACGCGCGGTGCCGTCAACATTATGGGTGTGACGGATCGCAAGGTGACCCTCGGGGAGCTTGCCAGGCGACTGGTGTCGAACGTCAATGTCCCGCTGCCGACTGGGTTCTCGCCGGGACTCGAGGCGACTGCGTATCACACTCCGCAGCGGCCGGTATACGCGAACGGATCCAACATCGCGGAGGTCGAGGTCGACATCGAGACCGGCGCGGTCACGCTGCTCGATTACCGGGTCGCGCACGACTGCGGCACGCTGATCAACCCGATGCTGGTGGACGGACAGATCGTGGGCGGTGTCGTGCACGGCATCGGGAACGCGCTGTACGAGCATATGAAGTACGACCGCGACAGCGGCCAGCCGGTCACCACGAATCTCGGGGACTACCTGCTGCCCATCGCCACCGAAATCCCGCCGATCCGCCTGGAGCACATGGAATCGCCCTCGCCCGCCAACCCGCTCGGCGTCAAGGGTGCCGGCGAAGGCGGCACCATCCCGGGTATCGCGTGCATCGTCTCGGCGGTCGAGGACGCATTGAAGCCGCTGGGCGTCAAGCTGAACGAGTACCCGCTCTCGCCCGAGCGGCTGCTGCAATTGATCGACGAGAAACGGAGCGCGAAATGAAGATCGGAATACCAGGAACGGGTCGGATGGGCGCGGCGATCGCGGAGCGGCTGCTCTCGGTCGGGCATGCGGTCTCGGTTTGGAACCGCAGCGCCGACAAGGCGAAGGCGCTCGTCGCTAAAGGAGCGAAGGTCGCCGCGTCACCCGCGGCGCTCGCATCCGAAACCGAGATGATCATCACGATCCTGAGCGATGGCGAGGCGATCGACGCGGTCTACCGCGGGCCGCAGGGCCTGCTCGCCGGCGACTGCAAGGGCAAGCTCTTCATCGAGATGAGTACGGTGCGGCCGGAGGTCGAGCGCGCGCTTGCAGCGGACGTCGAGACGACGGGGGCACGCATGGTCGACTGCCCGGTCGGCGGCACGATCACGCCGGCGCGGGAGGGCAAGCTGTTCGGATTCGTCGGAGGGGACGCCGAGGACGTCGCGCGCGCAAAGCCGGTGCTCGAGCAGATGTGCCGACGCCACGAGCACGTCGGCGGCGTCGGCGCGGGCGCGGCGATGAAGCTCGCCATCAATCTGCCGCTTCTCGTCTGGTACCAGGCCTGCGGCGAAGCGCTCGCGCTCGCCCACCAGACGGACGTGGATCCCGACCGCATGATGAGCATCCTTTCCGACACGTCGGGTGCGCCCACGATGCTCAAGAACCGCGCACCGCAGATCGCCGAAGTCCTGAAGGGCGGCGAGCCGAAAGGCGTGACGATCAACGTCGATCTCGTCTGCAAGGATCTGCGCACGATGCTCGAGGAGGCGCGCGCCCTCGGCACGGACCTGCCGATCGTTTCAAGCGCGCTCGCGGTCTACACCCGCGCGTCACGGGACGGCTGGGGCGCGCGCGACGTGTCGGTACTGCCCAGTTACTGGCCCAAGCACGGAAAGGAGTAACCCATGAAGCTTTACGGATTCTGGCGCTCGCTTGCCACGTTTCGCGTCCGCATCGCGCTCAACCTCAAGGGTCTCCCCTACGAGGAGACCATGATCAACCTGCCCAAGGGCGAGCAGTTTCTCGCCGAATACAAGGCGGTCAACCCGCAGAGCGTGCTGCCGGCGCTTTTCGACGGCGATGGTCCGCCGCTCTTCCAGTCGATGGCGATCCTGGAGTACCTGGACGAGACGCATCCGCAGCCGGCGCTCCTGCCGAAGGCCGCGCGCGATCGCGCGCGGGTGCGCGCCCTTGCGATGATCGTGGCGGCGGACGCGCACCCGCTGGTGATTCCACGAGTCCGCAACTACCTCAACAAGCAGTACGGCGTCGAGGAGAAGGCGGCAGAGGAATGGTGCCGACACTGGATCGTGCAGGCGTGCAACGCGATCGAGGCCAATCTCTCTACGGATCCACGCACCGGCAAGTTCTGCCATGGCGACGCGCCGACCGTGGCTGACCTCTGTCTCGTAAGCCACCTGGCGGGCGCGAATCTCTTCAAGGTCGATCTCGCCCCGTACCCGAACTGCACCCGCATCTTC
>JBAVOG010000498.1:0-1698 GCA_049691875.1 Burkholderiales bacterium
AGCTGAGCTCGATCCGATCCTTGGTCGCCGGCGCTCCCTGGCGGTCCGATCCGCTGCCGTTCGACTCGAACCTGCCGAAGGGCACGCGCCTGTGAATCGGCGTTTCCCCCGATGCTTATGAGTTGGACGCGTACAACTCCACGCCATTGCCTTCCGGGTCCGTCGTCCTGAATGACGTGAATTCGGGACCAGCTATCGGCTCGGCGTTGAACTTTTTTGCCCAGGTGTTGAGGGTTTCCAGTGACGGAACGCGGAAGCCCATGTGCAGGTCGTCGCCAGTCCGATTCAGCGGTTCGCCGCGCTGGAACGCGATGAGCACTCCGGGTCCGCGCACCACGTGCTTTTCCGCATTGAGGCCAAAGGTCCGTGCATACCATTGAGCCAGTCCAAGTGGATCCCTGGCGGGAATGTTCAGGTGATCGAGCTGTATATCCGACACGATGGTTCCCGGTTGAAGTCATCGATCGCGGGGCACATGCCCCTGATCCGAAACGCTTGAGTGGATGGCGCGCCCGGCAGAATTCTAATCCACGGTCCGCTGGTTTGTACGCGGTGGCGGCCGATTCTTGCAGCTTGTCAACCAGCCAGGAGTACGTCAAGCTCGATCCAAAGAAGCAGGTGCCCCAAAGCGCCCGGCCATTCAGCGGGCCCAATAGCGGTGGATGGTTAATGCTCGGTTGCGGTGATCTAGCTCAGTCGCGGTGATCAATCAGGAGGTTCGATGGCCGACGATCCGATGTATCACGCTGGAATGCGGCAGCTTCAGGACGCACGCGAAACGCGTCCCCTGGCCGACCGGCTGGAACAGGTAACCGTTCGCACGGCATTTACCGATGAGGACCGCGCATTCATTCAGCGTTGTCCGATGTTCTTCATTGCTACGGCGGATGCCCAAGGCCACCCCGATTGCTCTTACAAGGGCGGCTTGCCCGGGTTCGTTCGCGCATTGGACGATCGCACGCTCGCCTTTCCTGACTACGACGGCAACGGCATGTACCGAACCTGGGGAAACGTGCTCGTCAATCCCCATGTCGGCCTGCTGTTTCTCGACTTCGAGAACCCCAAGCGAATCCGCGTGAACGGCACGGCTCAGGTAAGGGAAGATGATCCGCTACGTGACGAGTATCCAGGGTCCGTGTTCATCGTTCGCGTTACGGCAACCAGGATTTTCCCGAATTGCCCCCGCTACATACATAAGATGAAGCTTGTCGAACACTCGGTATATGCGCCGCGGTCCGAGTACACGCCGCCAGTTCCGGCGTGGAAGACGTTCGACGTCTTTCGTGACTCACTTCCGGCCCGGGACCGTACCGACGACACGCAGGATCGAGGGCATTAGCGCAACCGGCTCGCCCCCTTCAGCGCCAATGGGACTACGCGCCGATTACGAGCAGCTCGACCGCGAGATCCGACCGGCGGGCTGCAGACAAGCTCAGGTCGCCGTGGTTTCCGAGGACACGAGCGAAAGCGCGGGCGAGTAGAAGCCGCGCAGGGCGCCTGCCCGCGCGCCATGTCTCGTCAAGGCCTCCTCGCCCAGCTCTTCGCGCGCAATCGCCTCGAGAGTCACTGGGCTATAGCTGCTCACGAGGATCACGCGGTCGGCAGTCGCATCTGCGCCGCGAATTTTCTGCTCGGTGGTCACCGCGCTTCTTGCGGCCTTCGAAGACTCCAGCAGGTGCGCGCCGACCACTTCGGGTC
>JBAVOG010000499.1:0-1674 GCA_049691875.1 Burkholderiales bacterium
ATCGTAGACAATCGTGCCCGCCGCATGGGCGGTGGTCAAGGTGGTCGCCGCAAGGAGCGCGCCGATCGCAGTGAGCGCTGGACAATTGTCGATTTTCATCGTGTGCCTCGTCTCACGCAGCCACAGCCTCAGGCACGCTTCTCCCGCTTGCGCCGCTCGTTTACCACCACCCACTTCTCGTTGGGGGAGCGGATGCCGAGCAGGCCAATCTGGCCGTCCTCGATGCGCACCAGTCGATCCGCTTTGGCCATGACCTTCTTGTCGTGAGTGGAGAAGATGAAGGTCGTACCAAATTCCCGGTTAATGTCCTTCATGAGGCCGAGGATCGCGTCGCCGGTGCGGTGATCGAGATTCGCAGTCGGTTCGTCCGCGAGCACGATTTTCGGTTCCGTGGCGAGAGCGCGCGCGATCGCGACGCGCTGACGCTGGCCGCCCGAGAGCTGGTTCGGACGATGCCTGCCGTACTTCCGAAGCTTCACCACATTCAGAAAATGAATCACCCGTTCGATGCGCTCGGCTTTGGATAGCTCGGGAAACTGCAGCAAGGGGTACTCGACGTTCTCCGCGGCCGAGAGCACCGGCAGCAGGTTGAAAGTCTGGAATATGAAGCCGATGGTGCGGGCGCGCAGCTCGGCGAGCTGGTCGGGGGTTTTGCCGCTGACGTCCTGGCCGTCGATCAGGATGCGGCCGCTGGTGGGCGTGTCGATGCAGCCGATCAGGTTGAGCAGCGTGGACTTGCCGCTGCCCGAGGGCCCGGCGATCGACATGAACACGCCCGGCTCGATGCTGAGCGTGACGTTCTTCAGCGCCGCGACCCGCTGCTCGCCCAGGAGATACTCCTTGGATACGTTCTCGACCCGCACAAGGCTCATCGCTTCGCTGCTCCGCAGTACTCGCGTCGACCTATACTAGCGGTGTCCCCGACGTGCTCCGAGGCGCCATGAGAACCGTCGACGCTCGCGTTCGCAGCAAGCTGGCCTGGCCGGCCTGCGCGCTCGGCATTCTGGCTGGTTTCATGTATTTCCTCAATAGTTCTGCTCAAGAACCTATTATCAAAGAGGAAAAAGTCGCAAGAGACATCGTGGAGCGGGCCGACCGGGTGCGCTTCCCGCCAGGGGGATTCCAGGTCGATGTCGCGATCGCCAACTTCAACAGCGGGCAGGCGGGCGACACGCGCCGCTATCGCGTGCTCTCGAAAGGCAACGAGAACACCGTGGTGATGATCACCGAGCCCGCCGCCGAGCGCGGCCAGATCATCCTGATGAAGGACCGCGACCTGTGGGTGTTTCTGCCGAACGTGTCGCAGCCCGTGCGCCTTGCGCTCTCGCAGCGGCTCACTGGCGAAGTCTCGAACGGCGATATCGCGCGCGCGAATTTCGCCGGCGACTACGAGCCGCGCGTGGTGCGCACCGAACAGATTGGCGACGAGACCTTCTATGTGCTGGAACTCACTGCCACGGACCGTGGCGTCACCTACCGGCGCGTGATGTATTGGGTAAACCGGAAAACGTTCCAACCGCATAAGGCAGAGTTCTATTCGCTGTCGAACCGGTTGCTGAAGACCTGTCGGTACGAGAACTACCAGAAGATGGCCGGAGCAATGCGCCCAACGCGACTGGTGATGGACGATGCCCTGCGTAAGGGCGAACAGTCGGTGCTGGATTACTCCGGCAT
>JBAVOG010000500.1:0-2325 GCA_049691875.1 Burkholderiales bacterium
CCTCTACGACGATCAGAAAGCGGTCATTGCAAAGACCTTCGGGTGCCGTGTTGCGAACGGATATGGCGGTCGGGACGCAGGCTTCATCGCGCACGAATGTCCGGAAGGCGGCATGCACGTCACCGCCGAGGACGTCGTTCTGGAGATTGTCGATAGCAACGGTCGGTCACTGCCGCACGGCGAAAGCGGCGAGATCGTGGTGACACATCTGGCAACGGGGGATTTTCCCTTCGTACGCTACCGTACCGGCGACATAGCCGCGCTCGACGATCGCAAATGTCCGTGCGGACGCGGACTACCGCTTCTGAAAGATATCCAGGGCAGGACAACCGATTTCGTCGTCGCGGTCGATGGAACGGTGATGCACGGCCTGGCGCTCGTTTATGTATTGCGGGACACGCCGGGAATCGAGGCGTTCAAGATCATCCAGGAAAGTCTGGAACAAACGCGGGTTCTGCTCATTCCCGGGCCTGGCTACACGCAGGCAGCCGGCGGCGCAATCGAAAGAGCGCTCAAAGCCCGCCTCGGCGAGAGCGTAAGAATCGTCGTGGATGAGGTGCCGCGCATCGCGCCCGAGAGATCCGGCAAGTTTCGGTACGTGGTCAGCCATGTAGATGCCCGATGACGTCGTCGATAGGCCACTACCTCCTCCAGGCGCACCTCGTGCGAGCGGCACTATGGCAATAACATACGGATTTTTCGCAACAGGGTTGGCGGATCGCAATCAGAACATCCTCTCGAAGCTGGAGAAGGAGATCGACGCGCCAGGCGACGACGAGGACATTCTGAGCGAGGCCGATCTCGTCTTGCGAAGGCGCGTGCCGATCAATCGGACCACGGACGCGATTACCGGCATTACGCTCGACGGTGTCTGCGTCGCAGTTGTCGGCCGCCCTTTGATACGGGCGAATGCTGGCCTCGATATCTCCCAGAGTGAATGGAGTGAATTGGCCGCGCGCCTTGGAGCACTCGACGGCTACTGGTTGGCATTTGCTTTCGACAAAAAGAATGAGCGTCTCGACGTGGTGTGCGACCATCTCGGCGTAGCATGGCTCTACTGGGCTCAGGTGCCTGGTGGCGTCGCATTCTCGAGTGATTTTGGGGCACTTTCCAGATGCCTCGCTAACCGGCCGCAGCTGAACGATGAGGCATGTCTCCTGTCGTTGACCTTGACGTACCCCATCGGCGACTCGACATGCTTCAAGCAGATCCGTCTTGTGTCCCCTGGTTCGGCGTTGCAGTTTTGCCAAGGGCGCGTTCTCGAAAGGCGCTTACGCCTGCCTGCATACGGAGACCGTTGGGCCGGAAAATCCCGCAAGGAAACATTCAGCGTCCTGGATGAAGCTCTCGACGCGAGTTTCCAAGCGTGGTCGTTGTCCCATAGCTCGATACCATGGTCTGTTGCACTTTCTTCGGGGAACGACTCGCGGTATGGATTGGGGCTCTTGCTGCAACATGGGCAGCGACCATCCTGCGCCACGTTCGGGCTTCCGGGCAGCACGGACGTCAAAGGTGCGGTGGCCATCTGTCACCGGGAACACCTCAGGCACGAGATTTTTTCTACAAACCGGCAGACGTCCTGGGAAGCGTGGGGCGATGCAATCCAGCGCCTGGGGGTGGTTAGCGGGTTTCAGTATGTGGCTGGTTGGGGTCAAGATTGGCGGCGGGCGCTCGTAGGGCTCGGGGGCCAAGTAGTGTTGGGCTACCTCGGCGACGCACTCTCCGGTCGACACCTCGTCGATAGGCACGACGGGGACTGGCTCGCCAACTGGGAAGCCTGGAGTCTTGACGAACGCGAAGATGGGAGCTGGACAGGATCCGAAATTCTCCGCGTGGAAGCACGCGAACAGGCTCGCGCCAAACTGCGAGGGGCACTGCTTCGCGCATGCGAAGGGCTTCACTTTAGCGATCAGCCCCAGCGGGCCCTGCATCTCGACCTGTTCTGCCGGCAGCGTCGAGCTACCGCTGCTCAGGTCAACTTCTTGACGGACGAAGTGCCGATTGCCCCGTTATTCTATACACGCCAGATGATCGATTTCTGGTCGAATCTAGGCTACGAGGACTTAAAAGGTCAAGCCCTGTATCTTGATTATGCTCGCACCCGATATCCCGGGCTTTTCGGCCCACCCCGTCAACCCTCGCTGGCTCGACGGGCAAAGGGCACCTTTGCCAACCTTCTCGTTGCGCTCGCTCCGAGTCTGAGGCCCTATCTGGCACCGCCAGAGATCGATAACAGAGCTCTCATTGCCCAGCATCTTAATCGCGCGCGGTCGTTGATTCGCAACTATGGGGAAGCTGTCTCGCACATAATCGATCTCGTCGCGC
>JBAVOG010000501.1:0-9160 GCA_049691875.1 Burkholderiales bacterium
TCGTCCCAGATGTTCGTGCCCGGCGTCGTCCAGCGGCAATCGCCGCACGACCGGTCGTGGTTCGCCGTCGGCGGCATCGATCAGGCAACCGCCGGCCGCGAGGTCGAGATCCAGCAACTGCTTGCCCATTCGGGGACCGCGGTGATCGCCTCGGATATCCGTTCGGCCAAATGGATGAAGCTCGTCAGCAACTGCACCACGCTCGCGACGACTGCGATATTCGGCGTGCCGATCGCGGTCGCGGCCGATACGCCGGACATGCGCGAGATGATGCTCCGGGCGGGCTCGGAAGCGCTGGCGGCGGGGCAGAATCTGGGCTATCGGATCGAGCCGATCTTCGGACTGACCGAAGCCGAGACGCGCGATTCAGACCGACTCGTCGAGGTGCTGCTCGACAAGCTGACCGACACCTATATCCTGCCCGATACGATCACGACCATCCTGCAGGACATGATGAAGAACCGCAAAAGCGAGGTCGACGACGTCAACGGCTGGGTGGTCGCGCAACAGGAGCGCCTCGGCAAAACCGCGCCAGTCAATGCGGCGATCCTGGAATTGACGGCGCGGATCAAGCGCCACGAGCTCAAGCCCGGACGGGCGAATCTGGGCGTGCTGAAAGCGATGCTGGCCGGCGGATGAGTGCGCGGAACCGCGCGATCGATCCGTCAATCCGCCGCTCTTCAGCCCCTCATTCCGCGCGATAGAGCGTGACGACGGCGGCGCCGCCCAATCCCAGGTTGTGCTGGAGTGCCACGCGCGCGCCTTCGACCTGGCGCCTGTCGGCGCTGCCACGCAACTGGTTGACGAGCTCGTAGCACTGCGCGAGCCCGGTGGCGCCGAGCGGATGACCCTTGGAGAGCAGCCCGCCCGACGGATTCGTCACGTACTTGCCGCCGTAGCTGTTGTCGCCGTCCGCAACGAACTTCGCGCCACCGCCTTCGGGGCACAGGCCGAGCGCTTCGTAGGTGATCAGCTCGTTCTGCGCGAAACAATCATGCAGCTCCACGACGTCCACGTCCTCCGGCCCGATACCGGCGGCCTCATAGACCTGCTGCGCAGCGGCTCTCGCCATGTCGTAACCCACCACCCGCATCATGTCGTGGGCGGCGAACGTGCTTGCGCCGTCGGTCGTCATCGCCTGCGCGTCGATCCAGACCGGCGCTGCCAGCCCATGCCGTTTCGCAAAGGCCTCCGACACCAGGACGGCCGCCGCGCCGCCGCAGGTCGGCGGGCAGGCCATGAGCCGGGTCATCGCCCCAGGCATGATCATCGGTGCGGCGAGAACCTCTTCCTCCGTCATTTCGCGGCGGAAGAGAGCAAGCGGATTGTTCACCGCGTGCCGGCTTGCCTTGGCGCGCACTTTCGCGAACGTGTCGAGACCGGTCCCGTATTTCTCCATGTGTGCAAGTCCGGCCCCGCCGAAGTAGCGGATCGCGAGCGGCACATCCGGCTGCCCGACCAGCGCATCGGTCTCCCGGTCGAAGACGTCGAAGGGACTCGGGCGATCCGTGAAGTGCACGCCGACCGCGCCCGGGGCCATCTGCTCGAAACCCACTGCCAGCGCGCAGTCGACCGCGCCGCTTTCGACCGCCTGGCGTGCGAGAAAGAGTGCAGTCGAGCCGGTCGAACAGTTGTTGTTGACGTTCACGATCGGAATGCCGGTCATGCCGACCTCGTACAGCGCCCGCTGCCCGCTGGTCGAATCGCCGTAGACATACCCGGCGTACGCCTGCTGGACAGCGGAATAATCGATCCCGGCGTCGGCGAGCGCCGCGCGCGCCGCCTTCGCGCCCATCACATCGTAGGGTTCGCTCGCGCCCGGCTTGGTGAACGGGATCATGCCGACGCCTGCAACGAAAACCTTGCGTGCCGCTTTGCCTGACATGGTCCCATCTCCTGCTTGCTGCGCGCCTCGTGAAGCGCCGAGGGCCTGCATGCGTCAATCTTACCGCTCGGGGCGCTCCCGCGGCGCCCGGAGGAACGAAGCCGCGGGAATTCCCGCTCTGAAAGGGCCGGCCCCGTATTCGTCCCGGTCAACAGGCCGAAATCTTGCCCCCGGAGCGTCCCGTCCCCGCCGGCGTTTGCGTTGGATCAGACTCGGCAGGCTGCGCTTGCGGTCAAATGAGACATGCCTCCCCGGGATTTAAGAGCGGCTGACTTCGAGACCGCGTCGGTTCCAGTCGAAGGCCTGGATCGATCCTTGCATGCGGTCCTCGGCCGGGCGACGCGCGCGATCTCGCCCACTTCGCTGCTGCTCGCCTACGTCGATTGGTGGTCACACCTCGCACTGTCCCCGGCGAAGCAGGCGCTGCTTGTGCAGAAAGCGCTCCGCAAGGCGCACCGACTCGCGCTGTTTGCGCCGCAGTCGCTGTCGCGCGACGCCGAGCGGTGCATCGAGCCGCTCGAGCAGGATCGGCGCTTCAGCCACCCCGATTGGCAGCGATGGCCGTTCAACCTCTATCAACAGTCCTTCCTGCTGGCGCAGCAGTGGTGGCACAACGCTACGACCGAGGTGCGCGGTGTATCGCGCCACCACGAGGAAATCGTCACCTTCGTGGCGCGGCAGCTGCTCGACATCTACTCGCCCAGCAATTTCGTGCCGACCAACCCCGAGGTGCTACGTCGAACCGTCGAGACCGGCGGGCGCAACCTGTTCCAGGGCGGCCAGTACTGGCTCGACGACCTCGAGCGCCTCAAGGCGGGCCGGTCGCCGGCGGGTTCCGAGGCGTATCGGGTGGGGAGAGAGATCGCGGCGACGCCGGGCAAGGTCGTATTTCGCAACCGCCTTATCGAGCTCATTCAGTATGCGCCGGTCACCGAGCAGGCCTACGCCGAGCCGATCCTGATCGTGCCGGCCTGGATCATGAAGTACTACGTGCTCGATCTCAGCACCGCAAACTCGCTCATCGGACACCTGGTGAAGAACGGACACACCGTTTTCTGCATCTCGTGGAAGAACCCGGGTCCCGCGGATCGTGACCGCGGGATGGAGGACTACCTGCGCATGGGCATGATGGACGCGCTGGACGCTGTCGCCACGATCGTGCCCGGACAAAAGGTGCACTGCGTCGGCTACTGTCTGGGCGGGACGCTTGCTGCTGTCGGCGCCGCAGCGATGGCGCGCGACAACGACGACCGGCTCGCATCGCTCAGCCTGCTCGCCGCGCAGACCGATTTTTCGGAGCCCGGGGAGCTGGCCCTGTTCATCGACGAGTCGGAGGTGACCTTTCTCGAGGACATCATGTTCGATCGCGGCTTTCTCAGCGCCGGCCAGATGGCGGGCGCGTTTCAGCTGCTGCGCTCGAACGACCTCGTCTGGTCGCGCATGGTGCGCGAGTATCTGCTGGGCGAGCGCCAACCGATGTCCGACCTCATGGCGTGGAACGCCGACGCGACCCGCCTCCCCTACCGGATGCACTCGGAGTACCTGCGCCGGCTATACCTGCACAACGATCTCGCGGAGGGGCGCTACCGGGTTGGTGGCAGGCCGGTCGCGCTCAACGACATCCGGGTGCCGATCTTCTGTCTCGGCACCGTCAGGGATCACGTGGCGCCCTGGCGCTCGGTCTACAAGCTGCACCTTCTCACGGACAGCGAGACCACGTTCGTGCTCACCGAGGGCGGGCACAACACGGGGGTGGTGGCCGCGCCGGGAGGTCGCAATGGTGGCTATCGGGTCATGACGCGCCCGTACGATGGGAAGTACACCGATCCCGACGCGTATCTCGCGGAGGCGACGCGCCAGGACGGCTCGTGGTGGCCGGAATGGCATGCCTGGCTCAATGCGCGCTCGGGCGATCAGGTCGCGCCGCCTGCGCTTGGCGCACCGGAAAAGGGTTACGCGAGGATTGCCGATGCGCCGGGAACGTACGTCCTGGAGAAATAACGCTCTGGCATGCATCGTTCCGTAAACCCGTCCGGTGCCGGCGCACAGCAGCTTGCCGCCCGAGGGCATCTCATCTCGATCACGTCACGGCGGGCTACGGCTTCTTCACGTAAGCGAGACACCAGCCTTTGGGGCTGATCGCGCCCTCGACGACCTTGCAGGTACCCATCGCCGTAGGGCTCTTCCCCGGAACGAACTGCAGGCAATTGCTGCATTCGGCGTCGCCCTTCGGCTTGTCCTGGTATTGCATGGCGGATTGCGGGGCTTTCGCCTGGGCTTGCGCCGGACGCAGCACGACCGTGCCGGCGAGCAGCGCGACGCCCTTCAGCAGATCGCGACGCGAGATTGGCTTGCTTGTCGAATCGTCCATGTCGATTGATCTCCTTGGATAGGATTGGGTAAGCTGATCGGCAGTACGCATCCGGGAATCCGTTGCGCCGCGCCCTGGCAGTCCCTGTTTTCGACCGTAGGTCGGCGCCGAGAGTTGCGTCGAATCGTGTGCCGTGCCTGGATTGTACGCAAGGCGCTGTGCTTGCTGCAAAAGTTGATCTCGATGCCATGAGTGAATTGACGTTCGAGCGCGCGGCGATTCTGGGCGCCACCGGACCCACGGGCTTTCATCTTGCGCAGGCATTGCGGCGCCGGGGCAACGCGTTCCGGGTCGTCGCGCGAGACCGGGCGAAGCTCGCCCGCCAGTTCGAGAACGTCGCCGCGGAGCAGATCACGGCCGACATGACGCGCGCGGAGGACACTGCACGTGCAATCGATGGCTGTGATCTGGTCGTCGACTGCATCGGCTTGGGGGGTGCGGAAATGTCCGGGCACTCCCTCACGGCACGCAACATCGCCGCCGCAGTCTGCAAGTCGGGGGCGCGCTGCATGCAGGTGTCGAGCTACTGGGCATACTTGCCCGTTGTCCGGATTCCGATCGACGAGCGGCATCCCCGCGAGGGGGGCGGCGAATGGATACGCCAGCGACGCGCAGCGGAAGATATCCTGCAAGAAGCGGGCGCTGCGATTCTGAACCTGCCGGATTTCTTCGGGCCCCGCGTGCACACGAGCACACTGCAGCAGGCGTTGGGCGAAGCCGCGGCGGGCAAGACCATGAACTGGATCGGGCCGGCCGATCTCGTGCATGAATTCGCCTTCGTGCCGGACGCAATGACGATCGCCGCCGAGCTTGCCTTGCACACCGAGGCCTACGGAGAACGCTGGATCGTGCCCGGATCGGGGCCGATCAGCGGTCGGGAGATTGCCGCAATCGTCGGGCGAATCCTGGGTCGCCAGGTGGCGATTCGTCCCGCAGGCAAGCTGATGTTGCGGCTCGTGAGCCTCTTCAACAGGCCGCTGCGCGGATTCATGCAGATGGTTCCCGACTACCAGAAGCCGATCACGTTCGACGCGTCAAAGCTCGCGGCGCTGATCGGGAAGCCATCCGTGACCGGCTACGAGGAAGCGATCCGCCAGACGCTCTCCGCACAGCGTTGAGCGGACCTGCAGCGCGGCGCTCAAGGGCCATCTTTTCCCGGAGGACCGTAGTAAGCACGGTCGATGCGTTGCGCACGGCGCAGCTCGTGCTACCGGAGCGGATGGCGATGGAAAATGAGACAGACGTAGCAGAAGCTCAGGTCGAGACGTGGGAGATGCTTGCGAAGCTCGCCGCTGCGGGCGACGCGAAAGGTCTCGAAGCCTATGTCGACGGCATCGGCCCGAGCGAGTCGTTCCGCGCGATCCTCCGCCTCGGCCCAGCAGAACGGGAGAGAGTGCTCACGACGCTCTCGCCGGAAGAGGCGGCGGACCTCGTCGAGGAGATACCGGACGAGCACGCGTCCGACCTGATCGAGCAGCTCCCGGCCAAGGAAGCGGCGTCGATTCTGAGCGAGATGGATGTCGACGATCAGGTGGACGTGATCGCGGACATGCACGAGGAGGGCGCCGAGGCGATCCTCGCCGAGATGGCGCCGGAGGACGCGGCGGACGTCCGGCGGCTTATCCGCTACGACCCGGATGTGGCCGGCGGCCTGATGTCGACCGATTGCCTCGCCTACGGGGAAACCGCGCTCGTGGGCGACGTCATCGACGATCTCGGCAAGCGCGCGGATGAGCACGAGGAATCGGAACACCATGCGCACGTGTATGTCGTGTCCGCGTCGGGCAAGGTCGTCGGCGTGCTGGATCTGCGCGATCTCGTGCTCGCGCGTCGGACCACGCCGCTGGCCGCGATACTCTAAAGTCATCGCTCTTCATGCGCGCCGAGGCGACGCTCGACGAGCTGGGGGCGTTCTTCGAGCGCCATGCCTTCCACGCAGTGCCCGTCGTCGACGAGCGCCAGGAACTGGTCGGAGTGGTGGGCCGGGACGAGGTGGCCGAGGCTATCGCGAACCGGGCCGACGAGGAATACGCCAAGGCGAAGGGCATCATCGGGGGTGACGAGATCCGCTCGCTCCCGGTGCTTGCGCGTTCACGGCGAGGGCTCTCTTGGCTGAGCCTCAACATCGTGCTCAATATCATTGCAGCGAGCGTGATCGCGCTCTACTTCGATACGCTGAGCGCGGCGATTGCGCTGGCCGTGTTCCTGCCGATCGTCTCGGACATGAGCGGCTGCTCGGGCAACCAGGCGGTCGCGGTCAGCGTGCGCGAACTTTCGCTGGGCATCGTCAAGCCGTTCGAGGTGGCGCGCGTCTGGATCCGGGAGATCCAGGTCGGCGTTCTAAACGGCGTCGCGCTCGGGATTCTGCTCGGGATCGTGGCCTGGCTGTGGAAAGGCAACGTCTGGCTCGGCCGCGCGACGATGGTGCTGCCGAAAATCGTCGGAGTTCGAGGCCCGAGCGCCGCGTCACTTTTCGCGGTTGTGCGGCCGCGTGAAATCCAGCGCCGGCCCCACCGGCACGATGCACGTCGGATTGATGCTCTCGTGGCTCATGTAGTAGTGCCGCTTGTAGTGTGCGATGTCGACGGTCTCCGCCACCCCCGGCACCTGGTAGAGCTCGCGGAGATAGTTCGAGAGGTTGGGATAGTCGTCGATTCGCCGCAGATTGCACTTGAAGTGCCCGACGTACACCGCGTCGAACCGGATCAGCGTCGGAAAGATGCGCCAGTCCGCCTCGGTGATCACGTCGCCCGCCAGGTAGCGCTGACGTGATAGCCGTGCCTCGAGCTGGTCGAGCGCACCGAACAAGACCGCGAACGCACGCTCGTAGGCGGCCTGCGTCGTGGCGAATCCGCAGCGGTAGACGCCGTTATTGACGCACTCGTAGACGAGCTCGTTCACCGAGTCGATCTCGCTCCGCAGACGTTCGGGGTAGTAGTCCGTCCGGTCGTCTGTGAAAGCGGCGAATTCGGTGTTGAACATCCGGATGATCTCGGAGGATTCGTTGTTCACGATCGTACTCTGCTGCTTGTCCCATAGCACCGGCACGGTGACCCGCCCCGAGTAGTCGGGGCGCGCGCGCGTATAGACCTGGTGCATGTGATGAAAGCCGTTGACGTGATCGGGCCATTCGGCATCGAAGGTCCAGCCTTCTTTGGAAGACACCGGTGCGACGATCGAAAGCGAGATCACGTTCTCGAGCTTCTTGAGCTTGCGGAAGATCAGCGTGCGGTGCGCCCAGGGACAGCCGAGCGAGATGTAGAGGTGATACCGTCCCGCTTCCGCCGGATAACCGCTCGATCCGTCCGCGGAGACGCGATCACGAAGTTGCGATGCCTGCCGCTTGAACTCGCCGCTCGCATCCACCGGACGTGGCCCATCGATCCATTTGCCGTTCTGTAGGTAACCCATCGCCGAATAGTCCCTCTGGTTGCCCGGGCGGCCGATTCATCGCGCCCGCGCGTGGTGATTCAGACCGGCACTTTGCTGCGCTGTGCTTTCACTTGCCCTCGCCGCGTCTTGCCCTCGAGGCGCCGTTGCCGGGATCCGAGCGTCGGCCGCGTCGGCTTGCGCTTCTTGCGCGTCACGGTGACGCGCAGGATGATCTCCCGCAACCGCTCGAGCGCCTCCTCGCGATTGCGCTCCAGGCTGCGGAACTGCTGCGCCTTGATGACGATCACCCCCTCCCGGGTGATCCGCTGATCGGAAAGCTTCAGCAGCCGCTCCTTGTACAGCTCCGGAAGCGACGACGCGGAGATGTCGAATCGCAGATGCACGGCGTTCGACACCTTGTTCACGTTCTGGCCGCCCGCGCCTTGGGCGCGAACGGCGCTGATCCGGATCTCGTCGTCCGGGATGGTAACGCTGTCGGAGATCTCTAGCATCGTGGCCTGTCGCGGCACGCACCCGGCATGCCCGGGACTTTCATACCACAACGTATCCGGGCCGTCTGCCGCGCCTATCGACGCCCCGCACGGCTTGCGCGACAATGGCCGCGCGATCGGAAAATTCGGAGAGGAGGCAGAAGAATGAACGCCATCGGCAAGCGGTTCAGCATCAGCCACAGCGCCACGTCGAAATTCAAAGGCGGCCTGCGCGGCTACTTCGACTATCGGGATCTCGGCATCAAGCGCGCAACGCGCGGCAAGGTCGTCGCGCACGTGATCCGGGCGCGCCCCATGAAGGCGCCGCACGGAAAGTGGCACAAGCACGATTGCGCGATCCAGTTCGTGTACGTGCTCAAGGGCTGGGCCGATTTCGAGTACGAGGGGGTGGGCATGGTGCGGGTGCGCGCCGGCACGTGCTTCTACCAGCCACCGAACATCCGGCATCGCGAGATCCGGCACTCGAAGAATCTCGAGATGCTCGAGGTCGTCTCGCCAGGGACGTTCGCGACGCACGAGACGCCTGCCCCGGTCGCGAAGCGGGCGCGCAAGCGGCGCCGCTGAGCCGAGGGAATCGAACTGCGGGACGGGGCCGCGGTCGGAAGGGTGTCAAAGGCGCGCGAAAGGAGGCTCGCGTATGCCGACCAAGGATGGACGACCCGATCATGCGCGACTCGACCGAGTAGTCGCCGAGGCGCGGCGCAGTCGCGCCGCACGCGAGAGGACCTACCGCGAGCAGGCCCTCAAGCTCTATCCCTGGGTGTGCGGCCGCTGCGCACGGGAGTTCACCCCCGCGAACGTGCGCGAGCTCACGGTCCATCACCGCGACCACAATCACGACAACAATCCTCCCGACGGCAGCAACTGGGAGCTCCTCTGCATCTACTGCCACGAGAACGAGCACGCGCGCCAGCTCGACTCGGCAGGACGCGACGCCGCTCCGAGCGCGCCCGAGTCGACCGCAACTCACCGTCCGTTTGCCGATCTGGCCGAGCGTCTGAAGCGGAAGGGGTAGGTGAT
>JBAVOG010000502.1:0-3323 GCA_049691875.1 Burkholderiales bacterium
GTCTTGCCGCGCGGATCCGCTGCCCGGCCGGTTGCACAAGGCCCAAGGACGCGGCGCATGCGCGCATTTTGCGCACGGCAGGGCCCGGTGCGCGACCGGCGATCCCGCGCAGACGCGATCGCAGGGCTGTGCAGCGCCTCAGGAAAGACTTTGGACATTGCAGAGGATCCGCCTCGTAGACCTTGCGGATCAATCGCGCCCAGGTCGCCTTGACTCGGGCGACGAATCGACTTTCTTCGCGGTGCTGATGGACGCGGTGCGCGTGTGCTCGCTGGGGCAGATCACGCAGGCGCTCTTCGAGGTGGGGGTGGCAGTAACGCAGGAGCATGTAGTAGGCCAAGACGCCATGGGCTCTGCGCCCCCCGCCCCAGGCGGCCCAGCCGAGCCGCATCGACAGACGTCAAGGTCAGGCAACCAAATTCGCCGCGGCTCACGCGTGGATGGGCACCGCCGTGGCGAGGCAGGCCTTCTTCATAGTCACGCTTGACGTTAATCACGCATAGCGTTACTATCGGCCGGTGATCAAGGCGTTCAAGTGCTTTGACACGCAGGCCGTTGCGAAGGGCGAGCGGGTCAAGCGCTTCGCGAACATCGAAGCCGTCGCGCGACGCAAGCTGCGACAGTTGGAGATCGCGAACCGATTGGATGATCTGCGGGTACCACCCGGCAACCGGCTGGAAGCGCTGAAAGGCGATCGAGCGGGCCAGCACAGCATCCGTGTGAACGATCAGTTCCGGGTGTGTTTTCGTTGGACCGCCGCGGGTGCCGACGACGTCGAGATCGTGGACTACCGATGACGGAGATCGATGATGCGTAAGCTAAAGCCCGTAACCCCGGGCGAGCTCCTGCTGGAAGAGTTTCTGAAACCCATGGGGATCAGCCGATATCGGCTGGCGAAGGAGATCGGCGTTCCGGCGCAGCGCATCGGCGAGATCGTGGCGGGCAAGCGCGCCATTACTGCTGACACCGACCTGCGCCTATGCCGGTTTTTCGGCCTTTCCAACGGCTATTGGCTGCGTGCCCAGGCAGCGCATGACACCGAGGTCGCGGAACGCGCCTTGGCCACGAAGCTGGCGAAGATCAAGCCTTGGAAAGGCGCGACGGTCGACGAACGGCGCGATCTGACCCGCGCGTGACTCCGAAACGGTCTTGAGCCCTTCCGCACGGCGCGATGGAGACCGGCTACCAGCGCGGCAAGATCCAGGAGGAGTCGCTCACCTACGAGCACACTCATCGATCGCCCACAGCCGACGCAAGAACTCGTTTCCACACACCCTCGGCCCAATGCTGCCTGTCGCGCATAGCGAAGCGGTCGTTCACGGACCTGTCCTGAACGGCCCAAAGCCCTCGACAAGCAGCGAAGAGGTGCTGCCAATCCAGCCCCTAGTCGCTGGGTCACGTCAGAGAGGTTGAACTGCGGCAAGCTGCCGTCGCCAGGACCCATCCCTCATGGACCGAGGCAGCATCAAGGCTGCACGAGCGGCAAGCATCCTGGCCCCGCCGGCGCGATGCAGTTCGGAAAGCACGTTGCATTGCGCCAGTTTCCGGTATTCCAGAGGTGTCCCCCGCCATTGACCATAGCGTTCGTCCAGTTCCGGAAACTCAGCCCGGCGGCCGAGTTCTCCGTATAAAAGTTGTCTGAGCAAAATCCCGCGTTCGCTTCCGGCGGGATATTCACCAGGATCGCGTGCTCGGAGCCACTCGAGGTGTAGAAACGGTAGTTGGGTGCGAACGCGGACAGATTTGTCGCGAGGCGGGCCTTGAGGGTCCATTCGACCAGCGACCCGGCCAGATCATGAAGGTCCGTCCATCTCCCCGGATCGTCCGTATATTTCATCGTATTCAGCACTAAGGTCTGGATGCTGTCATAGGCGTTCTGGAACTGCCCGAAGCGTGTTCCACGGAATCGCCTGGTCAGTTCGCCGAAGAAACGCACCGGAAGTCCCTCAGCGCCGCCGGCCACTACCGGAACCAGATAGTTGGGAAGTGTGGATTCGTACCCCCAGTTCGCCTTCGCCGAGGCCAGGAACGAATCGGTGATGATACCGTTGCCGCTGTCGGCAATAACGTAGGTGTCCGTCGTGGGCGGCAATACTTTGATTGCCTCGGGAAAGACCGTGCCTATGGTCGCATAAGCTCCCGCACTCGACCCTGTCAACGCGACCTTGGCGGGGGGCGGCAGCTTATGGTCCCGATAGTAGTCCTCGAGCCAGCGCAGCACGGCTCTAATATTTGCGTAACCGCGATGTCGGATGGGCAGCAGCTGATTCGGTCCTATTTGATAGGCAACGTCGCGGTTGCCCCAGCCCACGTCGCCAGTGCAATAGGGAATAAAAACCTTTGTCCAGTCCTTGAATGGATTCGCCGCGTTTGCACGATCTAGGACACCACCAGCGTATGCGAGGTTATATTCGTCCTCGGTGATCCTTGTGTCATATATCGGATTGTTACTGACCAGAGGAGTTGCGCAGGTATTTGATTCCCAGCAAGCGCCGCCGCCATCGTGGTAGATGAGCACCCGGTCGCTCCTCCCGGCCTGGACGAAAAACCGAAATGGTTCGGGTATTACGGCGCTCATGGCACATGCTGGACGGAGTGGTTCGCCCGACTGGTCGGCGAGTACAGAACCATCTCTTGCCAGGAGCTGGCCGGTCGGATCGACCAACCCGTCCATATCAATCCGATCCCCCCATCTAGGCAGGGGATTGGTCTGGGCGTTGGCTACACAGGCTGTCGCGAGCGCGCTGGAAACAACGATCCGCCACACGAACTTCATCGATTTTGATTTCACGTCTGCCTCCTCCCAGGGATTTCCCCTTTCCGGTATCACATTCGGGCGTCGCAGCCGGGGCAGTCGGCACTTCCCCGGCGGCGCGTTATGGCTATGTGCTGCCGTGACGTCGTCGTTGGGATCGCCCGGCGTCTGGTTGCCGTCAAGATCGAGCCCGATGATGCTTAGGTGTATCTCGAGTCGGGATTGCGTTGCGTTGAGGAACAGTTGCCCGATCCGGTCGCTGTGGTTGCTACCGCCGATGGAACCTCCTGGTCACCGGATAGCGTCGCAACAAAGGGTAAAGAATAGGCAGTTGGTGATTTGGCGCCGAACGATACTGCGAGGCCAATGAAGCGGAGAGACCCGTGAATGGTCGACAAGTTAGCCATGCCAGAATCCCCCCGGATCCAAGAAGACACGACGATTAGCGTTAGGCAAGCAAGACACATGCTATCGTCATGAATCACTCCAATATCAGTCTGTTAGGGTGTTAGGGCAAAACCGTTGCCACCCCTCAGGTTAAAAATCGTCAAGGGGACCGACACGGGGG
>JBAVOG010000503.1:0-2215 GCA_049691875.1 Burkholderiales bacterium
GTCCACGTCGCCCATCGAGCGACCTTCGGCGATTGGGAGCCTCTGTGCGATATATGCCGCCCCCTTAAGCAGTATGGCCGGGACGTCGAGCTGGTCCAAAATCCGCGAAAGTCGTCGCAGCTCGATCTCGGCTGATTTCTGGAGGTATCGGACGAAGGCACGCTCGGAAATCACGTGGGCACGCGCCCGCGCGGGAATCTGATCGAGAACACCCGATCGTTCCATACGAACGCCGAGCTCGGCGAGCAGCCTCGTGGAGCGTGCCACCCGGACGAGAAGATCCCATTGATCTAAATCGAGCGCCGGAGCCTGCTGGGGATGGGCCAGCAGCTCGAGAAGAAGCGGCGCGGCGCCCGCGCGCAGAGAGGGGCTGCCAACCATTCCCGAATTCTATCGGGTAAGCGCCTCCGAGCCAGGCTCAATCACTTCGTCCTCGGAAACGATCTCGATCAGCTCGTCTATGGTCTGGACAGCCTCGTCGACACTGGAATACTGAATACTGTAGCACTCGCAGGACTCGACGAGGTCGCCAACCGCATCAAAGCCAAGTGGCCCGAGCTTCGCGTAGTTGAACGAGTTGACCGCGAGCCTCGTGAACGCTCGCGAGCTGAGCACGGGAACGCATTGAAGTTCCGTGCCCGCAGCGTACTTCGGGAACACGATGAGCGACGGGCGCGCCGACATCCACCGCGCGGCTACACTCGCCTCGTCCGGCGCCATGTGCGCCACCGTCCCCTTGCGCGTCTTCGGAAACCGCGGGCCGAGCACCACCCCTGGAGCGAATGCGCGAATGACGTCGATCGACTCGTTCTTCAGGGCAATGGGCTTCAAGATAGGTACCGCCATCCCGTCCGACAGACGGACGACGGCAAATTCGTCCGAGAGCAGCCGATATCCACGGCATACCAGCGCAGCCGTCAGGGTGCTCTTTCCCGAGCCGGGGAGCGCGGGCAACATGACAGCATGACCGCGACGCTCGACCACCCCCGCGTGAAGCACGAGGTGATCTTGGCAACGCTCGGCGAAGCAGAAATTGATGCCCCACTCGAGGAGCGGCAAATGAGTGTCGGAAGGAAACGGCTCGAAGGGCCTCTCGCCGTCCACGAAGAAGCTTACCTGCGGGCGAACGAAACGCCGGATCCCGCGAGGTTGGTCGAGGCGAACGGTGATATCGAAGAACCCTGAGGCGTCCTCGACCGGATAGGCCCAGTACACGGCGCGCAGGGCCTCGGCGAGGCCCGGGGCTCGGGCGCGCACCCGCACGCGCGCTGCTCCGAGATCGAGCGCGATTCCCTCACCTGCGAGCCGCCGCGCAAGCGTGGAGACGTCCAGTTCACCGATGCGCATCGGGTTCGTTCGCGCACGGTCGGATGAGGCCGTAACGGTTCAGCTCGTCCAGGATTTCGCGGACCCGCTGCAGAAGTTCTGCAGGGGACGCTCCGGTCGATTGCCAGGCAGCGAGCGTCGCGGCAATCTCCTCCGCAGTGGCGGGAGACCGCAGGAGCGTCTCAAACACAGCCGCAGAGAGAGCGGTCAGTAGCCGCGTTTCCCAGCAAGCCGGATCGAAAACGAGCGCTTCGCCGTCGAGCCGCCGAAACCGGGGCTTGGAGGCGAGTTCGGCCTCCCACCGCACGTCCCGATGCGCGGTGGGCATTGGGCGTTTGCTAGACTAGCTTGGCGGCGCCGGTCTTGACCGAGTTCCAGCACGAATCCGTCGCCACATTGCCCTCGGGTCCCTCGAGCCGAGTCTGGATGATCGAGCCGTCGCGAACGTCGATCGCCAGCAGCACCTGCATATCCTGCACGCGTCTCGGCTCCGCCGTCAATCGCGTCCATTGTGTCAACGTCGAACTGGTGCCGCCGTTCACGATCTGGCGCCAGCGGCCGGTCCCATCGAGAAAGAACTGACCTTCGACGGGTTGGGTGCTCGTCGGGGTAATAAGCCCGTCGGCAACCGGTAGCGTGCCGCGCACGAAGGTGTCGTCGACCTGGGTGAGCGTTTGAACCTGCATGGCCTCGGCTTCTCCCTCGCTCTTTTCAACGCACACTTGCCAGCTCATCACCGCTTGGCTCTGGGACGGAACCGAAAAAATCGAAGGGCTGCCGGAGCCAAGGCCAGACACCGCACTGCCGCCTCCACCCCCCCCACCACCCCCGCATCCGGCGGCAGTGACGACCGTGGCGGCGAGCGCGCCTTTGATCAGCTTGCGCCGCG
>JBAVOG010000504.1:0-13200 GCA_049691875.1 Burkholderiales bacterium
CCAGCCCGAAGTGGGCGGTGCCGAAGTCACCTTTGCGGTGAAGGCGGACGACACGGGGATCAACAGCCAGTCGACCAGCAACTCGTTCTGGTACGCGGGCACCAGCGGCGTGTCGTCCAACTAAGACCGTACTGCCGCACCTAAAAGCCCGGCTCATGCCGGGCTTTTTCATGTGCGCGACGTTTCTTCGCGTTAAAGCCATGCGCGATTAAAGGGATTCTCGGCGCCGCCTATCTGCCGGGGCCGGCGAACTTTGTTAGCCTGTGACGAATCGATCGCGCATGTCAGATCGCAACGGTCGGTGGCGCCGCGGCTGGCGCCGTTCATTCGAAACCAGTCTGCAAATCCCGAGGCGCACACCATGTCCCACCACCGAGTGCCCCACGAAAGCGCATCTGGCCCGCGCCGTGCCGGCAAGAACCGGCTCGCGCAGGAAACCAGCCCCTATCTTCAGCAGCACGCCGACAATCCGGTCGACTGGTATCCGTGGGGCGACGAGGCGCTCGCCCTTGCGCGCGAAACGGGAAAGCCGATCCTGCTTTCCATCGGCTACTCGGCATGCCACTGGTGCCATGTCATGGCGCACGAATCGTTCGAGGATCCGGACGTTGCCGCCGCGATGAACGAGAGTTTCGTCAACATCAAGGTCGACCGGGAGGAGCGGCCCGATATCGATCAGATCTATCAGCTTGCGCACCAGATGTTCAACCAGCGGGGCGGCGGATGGCCGCTCACCGCGTTTCTGACGCCCGACCAGGCCCCATTCTTCGTCGGGACGTATTTTCCGAAGGAGTCGCGGTATCAGTTGCCAGGATTCGTCGAGCTCCTGCAGAGAATCTCCGCGTTCTACCGGGATCGCCGGCAGGACATCGATCAGCAGAACGAAGCGGTGCTTGCCGCATTTGGGCGCATGGAAGCCTCGACCGCCCGCGAACACGCAACCATTTCGGCGGAGCCGATCGCCCTCGCCGTTCGCGCCCTGCTGGAGAGCGTCGACAGCCGCAACGGCGGATTCGGCGGCGCGCCCAAGTTTCCCCATCCGACCGACCTCGAGCTGCTTCTGCGCGTGGCGACCACCGATGGCAACGAGCGCGCGCTGCACGCGGCAGTCTTGACGCTGGAGAAGATGGCGGAAGGCGGAATTTACGATCAGCTCGGCGGCGGATTCTGCCGCTACAGTGTGGACGCGACGTGGACGATCCCGCATTTCGAAAAGATGCTCTACGACAACGGCCCGCTGCTGAGACTGTATGCGGACGCGTGGGCGTTGACCGGAAAGCCGCTCTTCAAGCACGTGGTCGAGGAGACGGCGGCGTGGATCGAGCGCGAGATGCACTCGCCCGAAGGGGGTTACTACTCGACCCTCGACGCCGACTCCGAGGGTCACGAAGGCAAGTATTACGTCTGGACGCCTGCCGAGGCGCAGGCGCTGCTCGATGCCGATGAATATGCAGTGGCTGCCGCGCACTACGGACTGGACGGCCCGGCCAATTTCGAGGGAACGCACTGGAATCTGCGCGTCATGCGCGAGCTTTCCGCGGTTGCCGAACGGCTCGGCAAGTCGCTCGAAACGTGTGAGGGCCTACTTGCCGCGGCGCGCGGCAAACTTTTTGCGGCACGCGAGCGACGGGTGCGACCGGGTCGAGACGAAAAGATCCTCACCAGCTGGAATGCGCTCGCGATCCAGGGCATGGCCCGCGCGGCGGCCGTGTTTGACCGGCCCGACTGGCTCGCGAGCGCGCGTCGGTCGGTGGAGTTCGTGCGCGGAACCTTGTGGCAGGACGGCACGCTGCTCGCGACGTACAAGGACGGTCGGGCGCATCTCAACGCTTACAGCGATGACTATGCGTTCCTGATCGCCGCGCTCATCGAGCTGCTTCAGGCCGATTTTCGAACCGATGAGCTTGCATTTGCGCGGGCGCTCGCGGATACGTTGCTCGAGCGATTCGAGGATTCCGGGCACGGCGGATTCTTCTTTACCAGTCACGATCACGAGAAGCTGATTCACCGTCCCAAGCCCGGCTTCGACAATGCGACGCCGTCTGGAAACGGCGTGGCTGCGCACGCGCTGACCCGCCTCGGTCACATCACCGGCGAGAGGCGTTACCTGCAAGCCGCGGAGCGAACGATCGCCGCATTCTGGCCATCGATCGTGCAGCACCCTGCAGGCTTTGCGAGCATGCTCGGCGCGCTCATCGAGACCGTCGCGCCTACCCGGGTCGCCGTGCTGCGCGGCGACCGGGACGCCCTTGCTCCCTGGCTACGGGCGCTCGCCGCCGAATATCGGCCCGATACCGTCGTGCTGGGGATTCCCAGCGACGCGGAAGCGCTGCCGGAAGTTCTCGCCAAACCGCTCGGAAGAGGGGTCAACGCCTTTATCTGTCAAGGCGTTACCTGTTCAGCACCGGTTACCGACCTGGATTTGACGCGCCGGCTATTAATGCCCGCACGGATTGAGTAGCATTCGGGTCTTTTCCGGCCGGACCGGGATCAAAAGCTTACCAACTGGAAGCAAGGAGTCTCGATGAAATCACTGACCGCCGCACTCGCGCTTGCCGCTGGCACTGCGTTCGTTGCTGCACCCGTCAGCGCATCCGAAGTGCTGCTGAAGAAGAACAACTGCACTGCCTGCCATGCCATAGACAAGAAGCTAGTCGGCCCCGCGTACAAGGACGTCGCGAAGAAATATGCCGGCGACGCTGGCGCAGAGAAGATGCTCTCCGAGAAGGTGAAGAAAGGCGGCAAGGGCACCTGGGGTCAGATCCCGATGCCTCCGAATCCGCAGGTTTCGGATGCCGACATCACGGCGATGATCAAGTACATTCTTTCGCTGAAATAGGTCACCAAGGGGACTGAATCCGCAGGTTCCTTCGGAAAAAGCAGAAGGATACGAACAGGGGGAAACCGGCTGGTTTCCCCCCTTCCCGCTAAGAACAGACTGCGGAGAGGGGGGTGGTGTCGTTTTTCCCCTCCTTTTCAAGGAGGGGTGCCGCCGAAGGCGGCGGGGTGATTGCAGTGCATCCACGTCGCTCGCCGCATTTCTGGGCGATTCTGGTAGCCTTGCCTTGATTCGGCGATCGGCCGAAAATTGGACCCGATCGCACTGCCGCGCAGCTACCGGCACCCTGCTCCCCGCAATATTCCAAGAGGAAAGATCCATGCACGCTCATCTCAAGGCATTTTCGCTGGTCGCCGCGCTGACGCTCGCCTTGGTTGGCTGCGGAAAGGATGCACCCAAGCCCGCGCCCGCACCGGCGCCGAAGGCTGCTGCACCAGCGGCCCCTGCGGCCCCCGCGGAAATGGTCGTCAAGCTCGGCAACGTCGCGCCGACCACCGGCCCGATCGCTCACCTGGGCAAGGACAACGAGAACGGCGCGAAGATGGCCGTCGATGACGTCAACGCCATGAAGGTCATGATCGGCGGCAAGGTGCTCAAGCTCGAGCTCATCCCGGAGGACGATCAGGCCGATCCGAAGCAGGGCACGATCGTCGCGCAGAAGCTCGTCGATGCGAAAGTCGCCGCAGTCGTCGGCCACCTCAATTCCGGCACGACGATCCCCGCGTCGAAGATCTACAGCGACGCCGGCATACCGCAGATCTCGCCGTCGGCGACCAATCCGAAATACACCGAACAGGGATTCAAGACGGCCTTCCGCGTCGTGGCCAATGACATTCAGCAAGGCGGCACGGTTGGCAACTACATCGCAAAGGACATGGGCGCCAAGAAGGTCGCGATCATCGACGACCGCACGGCATACGGACAAGGCGTCGCGGACGAGGTCGAGAAGGCTGCGAAAGCCGCCGGTGCGACGGTCGTCGCCCGCGAGTTCACCACCGACAAGTCGACCGACTTCAAGGCGATTCTCACCAAGATCAAGGGCAAGAATCCCGACGCCATCTTCTACGGCGGCATGGACGCCACCGGCGGGCCGATGGCGAAGCAGGCCAAGGATCTCGGCATCAAGTCGAAGTTCGTAATGGCCGACGGCGGCTGCTCGCCCGAGTTCATCAAGCTGGCAGGCGATGCAGCCGAAGGATTTGTCTGCTCGATACCTGGAACGCCGGTCGACAAGCTGGCCAAGGGCGGGGATTTCAAGACCCGCTACAAGGAAAAGTTCGGCACCGACGTGCAGATCTATTCGCCGTACGCATACGATGCCGTCATGGTCATCGTCGAGGCCATGAAAAAGGCCGACTCCGCCGATCCGGCGAAATTCCTGCCCGAGATTGCCAAGACCAGCTACGACGGCGTGACTGGCAAGATCACGTTCGACGCAAAAGGTGATCTGGATAGCGGCGCGATCACCATGTACGAGGCGAAAGGCGGCAAGCTCGAGGTGGTCACGACCGTCGGCGGGAAGTAGCCTCGCGAGGGCGGCAGGCCCTGGCTCCACGCAGCGGCGCCTCCGGGCGCCGTTTTGCGTTTGGGCGCCCAAACCCGTATAAAAGCGGGCGATGGACATCTTCCTTCAGCAGATCGTCAACGGCGTCACGCTGGGAAGCATCTACGCGCTCGTGGCGCTCGGCTACACGATGGTGTACGGCATCATCGGGCTGATCAATTTTGCGCACGGCGAGGTCGTCATGATCGGTGCGCTGACCGCGTTCTCGGTCATCACGGGACTGCTCGGCGCCGGGGTGACGCTGCCCGTCGGCCTGGTCGTCGCGATCGGTCTCGCCGCGGCGGTCCTGGTCTGCACGGTGCTCGCATTCGGCATCGAGAAGGTCGCGTATCGCCCGCTGCGCCGCGCCTCGCGTCTCGCGCCGCTGATTACGGCCATCGGCATGTCGATCGTGCTGCAGAACGTCGCGATGATGATCTGGGGGCGCAATTACCTGCGATTCCCCGAGTTGTTCGAATCCGAACGCTACGTCGTGGGAGGCGCGTCGATCACCAGCCTGCAAATCGCCATCGTGCTGCTCGCAGCGGTAGTGATGGCGCTGTTGCTGCTCATGGTGCACAAGACGCGGCTCGGCACCGCGATGCGCGCGACAGCACAGAATCCCGAGGTGGCCGGTCTCATGGGGATCAACATCAACACTGCGATCTCGGTCGCGTTCGTGGTCGGTGCGGCGCTCGCCGCCCTCGCCGGGCTGATGGTCATGACCTATTATCAGGTGGCCTACTATCACATGGGCTTCATCCTCGGACTCAAGGCGTTCACCGCGGCGGTGCTCGGCGGGATCGGCAATCTCGCCGGGGCGATGCTCGGTGGACTGCTGCTGGGCGTGATCGAGGCGCTCGGCGCGGGCTACATCGGCGATCTGACGTTCGGTGTGCTCGGAAGTCACTATCAGGACGTGTTTGCATTCTTCGTGCTGATCACGGTGCTCATCTTCAGACCATCCGGCCTGCTCGGCGAACGGGTGGGCGATCGGGCCTGATGAAAGCTTCCCTGGCACGACTCAGGCAGCATCCTGCGGCCCACTGGGTCGGCATCGTGCTGATCGCAGTCGCGCTTGCGATGCTGCCGTTCATCGCGGGCTTGCCCGGCCAGACCTGGGTGCGCGTGGTGAATTCCGCGCTGCTTTACGTGATGCTCGCACTGGGTCTCAATATCGTCGTCGGATTCGCGGGGCTGCTCGACCTCGGCTACATCGCGTTCTACGCCGTCGGCGCCTATTCCTATGCGCTGCTGGCGAGCCCGCACTTCGGCTTGCATCTGCCTTTCTGGGTCATCCTGCCGATCGGTTTTCTGGTTGCGTGCGTGTTCGGAGTCCTGCTGGGCGCGCCGGTGCTCAAGCTGCGCGGCGACTATCTCGCCATCGTCACGCTCGGCTTCGGGGAGATCGTGCGCATCTTCATCAACAACCTCAACGAGCCGGTCAACATCACCAACGGTCCGCAGGGCATCACGCTGATCGATCCGGTTCGCATCGGGTCCGTGTCGTTCTCTGGGACCAGCGAGTTCGCGGGGCTCGATTTCACCAGCCCGGTGAAGTATTACTACCTGCTGCTCGCGCTCGTCCTGGTCGTCATCGTCATCAATGTTCGCCTGCAGGACTCGCGCATCGGCCGGGCGTGGGAGGCGATCCGCGAAGACGAGATCGCGGCACAAGCGATGGGCATCAACCTGCGCAACATGAAGCTGCTCGCCTTCGCGATGGGGGCCAGCTTCGGAGGCGTCGCAGGCGGCATGTTCTCCGCGATCCAGGGTTTCATCAGTCCCGAGAGCTTCGGACTCTTCGAGTCGATCATCGTGCTTGCCATGGTGGTGCTGGGCGGAATGGGGAACATCCCGGGCGTCATCCTCGGCGCAGTGCTGCTTTCGATATTCCCCGAGGCGCTGCGCTATATGGCGCCGCTCCAGAATGCGGCTTTCGGTCGCGAGATCATCGACCCGGAAGCGGCGCGCCTGCTGATTTTCGGGCTCGCCATGATCCTGATCATGCTCTTCCGGCCTGCGGGCATCCTGCCCTCCGAAGTGCGCAAGCGCGAGCTCGCGACGGAGCGCGGGACATGAGCGCCCTCCTCCACGCGACGAACATCTCGAAGCGGTTCGGCGGGCTGGAAGCCCTCGCCAAGGTGAGCTTCTCGATCCAGCGGGGCGAGATCTACGGACTGATCGGGCCGAACGGGGCCGGCAAGACGACGCTTTTCAACTGTCTCACCGGACTGTATGTGCCGGAGTCCGGCGAGTTCCGCTTCGCGGACAGGGCGCTCAATGGATTGATACCGAGCGAGGTCGCCGAGCGCGGGATCGCGCGCACCTTCCAGAACATCCGGCTCTTCGCCAACCTTTCGGCGCTGGAGAACGTGATGATCGGTCGGCACGTTCGCACCTCCGCCGGCGTGTTCGGCGCGATCCTGCGAGATGCGCGGACGCGCGCGGAAGAGCACGCGATCGAGAAGCGCGCGATCGAATTGCTCGATTATGTCGGCGTGAGCTCCCACGCGAACGATCTTGCCAGGGCGCTTTCCTACGGCGACCAGCGTCGTCTCGAAATCGCCCGCGCGCTTGCCACCGATCCACAGCTCCTCGCGCTCGACGAACCGGCGGCGGGCATGAATCCCGTCGAGACTCATGCGCTGCGCGGCCTGCTGGAGCGTATCCGAGCGGACGGCGTGACGATCCTGCTGATCGAGCACGACGTCAAGCTCGTCATGGGCCTGTGCGACCGCGTGCTGGTGCTCGACTACGGCCGCAAGATCGCCGAGGGCCCGGCCGCCGATGTGCAGCGGGATCCCAAGGTCATTGAGGCCTATCTGGGCGGTCCGCTCGTCGAGGAAGCAGCCGCGTGACACTCCTCGAACTCGCCGGACTCGAGGTCGCTTACGGCGGAATCAAAGCGGTGAAGGGCATCGACCTCGCCGTCGACAAGGGCGAGCTGGTCTGCCTCATCGGCGCAAATGGGGCGGGCAAGACGACCACCCTGAAGGCGATCTGCGGTCTGCTGCCGACGCGCGGTGGATCCGTGCGTTACGACGGTCAGGACATTACCGGCACGTCGTCGTATCGGCTCGTCGAGCGTGGCATCGCGATGGTTCCCGAAGGCCGCGGCGTGTTTCGCCAGCTGACGGTTGCCGAGAATCTCGCCATGGGCGCGTTCGTGCGCAGGGATCGGGACGCCGTGCGCCGCGATCTCGAGCACATATTCGAACTGTTTCCGCGCCTTGCCGAGCGGCGTGGTCAGTCGGGCGGAACGCTGTCGGGCGGCGAGCAGCAGATGCTCGCGATCGGGCGCGCCATGATGAGCCGCCCGAAGCTCCTGATGCTCGACGAGCCCAGCATGGGCCTCGCGCCACTGCTCGTGCAGAAGATCTTCGCAACGGTGCGCGCGATCTCGGTCGAAGGCGTGACCATACTCCTGATCGAGCAGAACGCGCGGCTCGCGCTCGAGATCGCGCACCGCGGCTACGTGATGGAAAGCGGCACGATCACCCTGTCTGGGCCGGCGGCCGAGCTGCTCGCCGATCCGAAAGTTCGCGAAGCCTACCTGGGTGAGGCGGCATGAGCAGTTTCCCGACGGATCCCGTTCAGATCCGCATGGGGGGCTATGGCCCGCCCACGACCACGCACAGCCGCGCGCTGAAGATGATCGGCGACCGGCTCAGCGCGGAGTTCGGCGATGCGGTGGACATCAAGTACATCTGGAACGTCATGGATCTCGGCTACAAGGGCGAGGACTTGTTGTGGATGGTCGAACACGGCATCCTGACGCTCGCGTACCAGTCGACCAGCTACCTGACGAGCCGGGTGCCCGAGCTCGGCTTCGTTGACCTTCCCTTCCTGTTCGACGATCTCGAGCACGCGCGCTCGGCAATGGACGGCGAGCTGGGACGGTATCTCACCGAGCGGATCGAGGCGCGCGTCGGCTACCGGATGCTCGGCTATCTCGAGAACGGTTATCGGCACGTCTCGAACCGGCTGCGGCCGATACGTGCGCCCGCCGACCTTGCCGGCATGCGCATCCGGATGCTGCCGAGCGAGGTCCACTGCCGGACCTTCGCGCTGCTCGGGGCGATTCCGGTGCCTTGCGATCTGACGCAGGCACTCGTCGACATTGCCTCGGGTGCCGTCGATGCGCAGGAGAATCCACTTGCCAACACGGTGACCTACGGCGTGCACAAGCTGCATCACTACCACACGCTGACCAGCCATTTTTACCTATCGCGTGGACTCTACGCGAATCGTGCGGCCGTCGACGGCTGGCCGGTTAAGCTGCGTGACGCCATGCGTGCCGCGACCCGGGACGCAGTCGAACATCAGCGCACGCTTGCGGTGGAGGAAGAGGCCATCGCGCGCCAGGCGATCGAGCGCGAAGGTTGTGAGATTGTGGAGCTTACCGAGCGGGAGCGTGACGCTTTCGTGCGTACAGTCCAGCCCATGCACGAGGCGGCGCGTGCACAGTACGGCGCGGCGGTATTCGCGCTCGCCAGATAATCCGCGCGCCGGACACCGGGAGGACGATTGGCATGTACTTGCCGAAGCATTTCGAGGAATCGCGGATCGATGTGATGCACGCGCTCATCCGGGAACACCCGTTGGCGGTCCTCGTGACGCTCGGACCGAACGGGTTGAACGCGAACCACCTGCCCATCGAGATCGATTCCGAGCCTGCGCCCTACGGAACACTGCGGGGGCACGTCGCGCGGGCCAATCCCGTCTGGCGCGAATACGCAGCGGAAGTCGAGGCGCTGGTCGTGTTCCAGGGGCCCGCACGTTACATCACACCCGCGTGGTACCCGACGAAGCGGGAGACCGGAAAAGTCGTTCCGACCTACAACTACGCAGTGGTGCACGCGTACGGCGCGATGCGCACCGTGGCGGATGCCGCATGGCTGAGAAGCCTGGTTGAGCGGCTCACGAACAGATTCGAGGCAGTTCGCGACGAGCCCTGGCGAGTCACCGATGCGCCGGAGAGCTTCATCGCGGCCCAGCTGAACGCCATCGTCGGGATCGAGATCCCGATCACCCGGCTCCTCGGGAAGTGGAAAATGAGCCAGAACAGGACTGCTGCCGACCGGGCTGGGGTCGTGCAGGGTCTGCACGCGACCGACGACCAAGACGCCACTGCGGTCGCGCGACTGGTTGGGCGGACGCTCGAACCTTGATGCCCGGCGTCGCGGGGCAAGCGTGCATCGCATCGATCGTCACGGCATGACCTGAGCGCCCGCCGAGCCATGCAGGACCCGATTGTCGCGGCGTCGATCGTCGCGTTTGCTTTCCTGCTCGCCGGGTTGGTGAAGGGCGTCGTCGGGATGGGCCTTCCCACGGTCGCAATCGGCATCCTAGGAATCGTCATGGTGCCGGTTCAGGCTGCCGCGCTGCTGATCGTGCCTTCGCTGGTCACGAACATCTGGCAGTACGTGGCGGGCCCGAACCTGGGTGCGCCGGTTAGGCGTTTCGCGATGTTGCTGATTGGCGTATGCGTGGGCACCGGTCTGGGAATCGGTGTGCTCACGGGCGGGGCGACCAGTATTGCATCGGCCGCGCTCGGTACCGTGCTCGCCCTCTATGGCGCAATCGGGTTGATCTCGACCCGCCTCAGGGTGGTGCCGCAATCGGAGCGCTGGCTCTCGCCCCTCATCGGCGTGCTCACCGGCCTCCTGGCCGGGGCGACTGGTGTTTTCGCAATACCGGCGGTCCCCTACTTCAGCGCGCTGGGATTGGAGAAAGAAGCGCTCATCCAGACGCTCGGGCTCTTCTTCACCGTGTGCACGGTGGCATTGGCCGTCGGACTCATGGCGCATGGCCAGTTCTCGCTCCAGGTCGCCACCGGATCGCTATTGGCCCTGGTTCCCGCACTCTTCGGCATGCTGCTCGGCCAACGGGTCAGGAACCGGCTCAATCCGATCGCGTTTCGCCGGTGGTTCTGCATCGGGCTCGTCGTCCTGGGCGCCTACATGGCGCTACGCGCAGCGTTCAAGGCGTTGGCGTGATCCGACTTTCGCGGTCGGCGTACCGCATGTGAGTTGCCTCGGCGGTGCAGTTGGTGGCAAATTGGGCCGCAGGTGCGCATGCGAATGCCTGAAGCCAAGACCTGCCCCGAATGCGGGAACATCCTGCAACTCGGCGCGGTACCGCGCTCGCTGACTGCGGGCCGCCTGCTCGCGACCGACCTGTTGCTCTGGACCACGGTTTCACTCTTCCTGGCGTTTCTATGGTCGCCCCGCGCCGACGGAGAGATATACGCGGCCCTGGGCGCCGTCGCGCTCGTCGTCTGGGCGCTCGTACGAGCGCGGCAACGGGCGGACCTCGCAGCACTTGCTGCGAGTGGACAGCACAGTTGCGAGCGCTGCGGCCTCCGATTCGTGGGCGATGACCTGCGCCGGATCGCGCCGCCCGGATGAACGCGGGACCAGCGGCCATGCTTCTTCAAAGGTCTGCATTGCATGGCTCCTCTATACTTCCGGCCTCCGCCGGAAGCAGAACGCGCCACCGGTGCCGCGCCGAATTGCATGAAGAACATTACGTCATCGTTCCGCCACAGCTAGCGGTTTGCCGGTGCGAACCTATGATTACGCCCGACTGATCGCGCTCGCGGCGATGTGGTCGCTGCAGTACCTTTTCATGCGTGTCGCCGTGCCGGCCCTCGGCTTCGGACTCGTCGCCGAGCTGCGCGCGCTTTCCGCCGCGTTGTTCTTGCTTCCCGCCGCAGTCGTTCTCGGGCAGCGCGCCCGGCTCCACGCACACGGTCGCGTGTATTTCCGCGTCGCCCTGGTCAACAACGTCCTGCCTTTCCTCTGCTTCGCCTTCGCGGCGGCCTCGCTTCCCGCGGGCTATCTATCGATCATCAACGGCACCGTGCCGATGTGGACGGCGCTCTTCGCGGCCTGGCTGCTGCGCGAACCCCTCGGCGGCCGGCGCATCGTCGGTTTCGCGCTGGGAATCGCCGGCGTCGCGCTGATCGTCCAGCTCGGTCCCGTGGCGCTCGACGCGCGCATCCTTCTGGCCGCCCTGGTGGGCTTGCTCGGCTGCGCGTCCTGGGGCTGGGGCGGCGTCATGATCAAGCAATACACCGGCGAGATCCCGGCCATTGCGCTTGCTGCCGGGTCGATCAGCTATTCGGCTTTACTGCTCTCCCCTGCATGGGCGGAAGCCACGACCGCGACGTGGTCCCTCGGTGCCGCCGCCTCCGCAGTCGCGCTCGGTGTCGTATGCAGCGGTATCGCATACCTCGCATTCTTCACGCTGGTCCGCGACATCGGACCGTCGCGCACCCTGTCCGTCACCTTCCTCATCCCGGTGCTGGGCGTGCTATGGGGCTGGCTTCTGCTCGATGAGGCGGTGACGCTATCGATGATCTTCGGCGGGGTGATGGTGGTGACGGCGCTGGCACTGGTGATACGCCGCTGAATCCCGTGTGTCAGGATGCGTGCGAGTTGTGCGAAAGGAGACCTTAATGCAAGCGTCGAAGTCTTTCCCGCTCAATGCCTGGTATGCGGCCGCCTGGGTTCACGAGGTAAGTGGTCGCGACGTCCTGGCGCGCACCGTCTGCAATCGAAAGATCGCTCTATGGCGGAAGTCGGATGGTACGGCGGTCGCGCTCGCGGACGCGTGCTGGCACCGCCTGCTACCCCTCTCGATGGGCCGGCTGGAGAACGATCAGATCGTATGCCGCTACCATGGCCTTGCATTCGATGCGACGGGCCGGTGCACGCACATTCCTTCGGTCGCGAAGATCAGTCCGTCGGCCTGTGTGCGAGCCTATCCAGTAGTCGAGCAACATCGCTTCGTTTGGGTATGGGCCGGCGACCCGTCGCTCGCCGATCCCGCGCTCGTCCCGGACATGCACTGGAACGATGATGCGGAATGGGCAGGCGACGGCGACACGCTGTTTCTCGCGTGCGACTACCGGCTTATCATCGACAACCTGATGGATCTCACGCACGAGACTTTCGTGCACACGACGAGTATCGGCCACCGGGCGATCGTCGCGGCGCAACCGACGACCACTCACGACGATCACTCCGTGACGGTCACGCGCTGGATGATGGACATCGACGCCCCGCCATTCTGGCGTGCCCAGCTCGGAAGACCGGGCAACGTCGATCGGTGGCAGATCATCCACTTCACGGCGCCAGCGACCATCGTACTCGACGTCGGGGTGGCGCTTGCGGGCACCGGGGCCGTGGACGGAAACCGGACCCAGGGGGTCAACAATCGGGTGCTCAATACGATCACGCCCGCGAATGACGAGACGTGCATGTATTTCTGGTCGCTCGTGCGTAACTACCGGCTGCGTGACCAATCGCTGACGACGCAGCTGCGCAACGCGAACGCGAGAATCTTCGAGGAGGACCGGACCGTGGTCGAGGCTCAGCAGAGGTCGATCAACGCGCTACCCGACGTTCCGTTACACGATCTCAACATCGATGCGGGATCGGTCTGGGCCCGCCGGAACATCGAGCTGATGATCGAACGCGAGTCGCCGCCGGCGCAAGCGAGCGGCACGCATCGGGGCGCACACTTTGCCGGCCGCTGACGCACGGAGGACCGGATGGATCTGAACATCAAGGGCCGGCTCGCGCTCGTGACCGGATCCACGCAGGGTATCGGGCGGGCCATCGCGACCACGCTCGTGGCTGAGGGGGCGCGCGTCATCGTCAACGGTCGGGATACGAGGCGACTGGACGCGACGGTGCGTGCGCTTGCAGCCAGCGGAGACGCACATGGGATTGCCGCGGACCTATCCCACGCGCAGGGTGCGCACGAGCTCGTCGAAGCGGCGCAGGCCATCGGCGAGGTCGATATC
>JBAVOG010000505.1:0-2549 GCA_049691875.1 Burkholderiales bacterium
GGACCCACCCATGCTGCGGTGACGATCGTCGAATACGGCGACTTCGAATGTCCCAACTGCAAGCAGGCCGCGCCCGCCTTGAAGCTGCTGGTGGCGCGTCACGAGGGGCGGATTCGGCTGGTATACCGAAACTTCCCGCTCGAGGAAGTTCATCCGCACGCGCTGGCTGCGGCAGAGGCGGCGGAGTGCGCGGGCGGTCAAGGGAAGTTCTGGGAGATGCACGATCTCCTGTTCGAGAATCAGGCGCACCTGAAGCCCAAGCAGCTGCACGGCTACGCCGAACGGCTGGAACTGGACATGGTGCGCTACTCCGCGGAAATGGACGATCACATTTACCTGCAGCGGATCCGGGAGCACATCGAGAGTGGTCGCCGCAGCGGGGTGCGTGGCACACCGGGCATCTTCGAGAATGGAAAGATTCAGGACGTATCGTTCGGTCTGCAGGCGCTGTTTGCCGCAACCGACGCGGCACTGAAGGGTCGCTGACCCCACCATGGCCAACCCCCTCGAGGCACGGCGGGAACAGATGTTCCCGAAGCTCACGCCGGACCAGGTCCGGCGTCTCGGGGCGTACGGTAAGCGGGTACGCGTCGTGGCGGGCGAGGTGCTCGCCGAGCCCGGCGACCGGCACGGGCGCCTGCTCGTCGTACTGTCCGGTTCCATCGAGATCGTGCTGCCCGGCATGGCAGGCGAAACGCTGGTGACGGTGCACACCGCCGGAGACTTTGCAGGCGAGATGAGCGCGCTGCGCGGCGCAGGTGGCGCCGTCCGTGTCCGTGTCCGGGAGGATGGCGAGGTGATCGCCATCGAGCACGACGAACTTCGGAGGCTGGTACAGGCCGACGCGGAGCTGAGCGAGCTTTTCATGCGCGCGTTCATCCTGCGGCGCATGGGGCTGATCGCGTCTCAGCAGGGCGACGTGGTGCTGATCGGTTCGAGCCACTCGGCGGCAACGCTGCGCTTGCGACAGTTTCTCGGCCGCAACGGCTTTCCGTATGTCAGCATCGATGTCGATCGCGATCCCGACGTTGCGGCACTGCTGGAGCGTTTTCATATCGGCGTCGAGGACATCCCGGTCGTCGTGTGTCGCGGCGAGCACGTTCTGAAGAATCCGAGCAACGCGGCGCTCGCCGAGTGCCTCCGGATGAATCCGGAGATCGACGACGCGACCGTTCGCGACCTGGTCGTCATCGGCGCTGGCCCTGCCGGGCTCGCTGCGGCCGTGTACGGCGCCTCGGAAGGACTGGACGTGCTGGTGCTCGAGACCACGGCTCCGGGCGGGCAGGCGGGGACCAGCTCGAAGATCGAGAATTACCTGGGCTTTCCCACCGGCATATCCGGCATGGCGCTCGCCGGGCGCGCGCTCGTCCAGGCGCAGAAGTTCGGCGCCGACGTGTCCGTCGCGAGTACAGTGGTGCGGCTGCTGTGCCACCGCAGGCCCTACCGGATCGAGCTTGCAAACGGGCGAGTCGTGCACGCACGGACGATCGTCGTCGCGACGGGCGCGGAGTATCGCCGGATCGACATCGAGAATCTCTCGCGCTTCGTGGGCACCGGCGTCTACTACGCGGCAACCCATCTGGAGGCGCAACTCTGCAGGGACGAGGAGGTCATCGTGGTCGGCGGTGGGAATTCGGCCGGCCAGGCGGCCGTCTTCCTCGCCGGCGCGTGCCGGCACGTCCACCTTCTGGTCCGCTCGTCCGGGCTCGCCGCGACCATGTCGCGCTATCTCATTCGCCGTATCGAGGAGAGCTCGAACATCACGCTGAGGCCCCTTACCGAGATCACTGCGATGGCGGGCAACGGGCAGCTCGAGCAGGTGACCTGGCGGAGCAGCGCGAGTGGGGAAGCCGAAGTGCGCGACATCGGGCAGGTGTTCCTGATGACCGGCGCCGTGCCAAACACCCGGTGGCTGGAGGGATGGGCGGCACTGGACGAGAAAGGCTTCGTGCGCACCGGCCTGGATATCCGTGCGGAGGATCTTGCCGCGTCGAACTGGCCGTTCGCGAGGCCGCCGCACCTGCTCGAGACGACCCGTCCGGGGATCTTCGCGGTCGGCGACGTGCGCTCGGGGAGCGTGAAGCGAGTGGCCGCGGCGGTGGGAGAGGGCTCGGCCAGCGTGCAGTTCGTGCACCGCTCGTTGCAGGAGTAGTGAGCTTCAAAGACAGCAAGCTTGACTTCCCGGCGCCACACAGGTGTAATTACACTAGTGTAGATACACGTATATACGGCGTGCGCCTTCTGGAGAGCGCCGCGAGCGGAGGAATCATGAGTCTTGTCGACGCGCAGCCGGCACCCCGATCGGCATCGGGTTGCACCTGCTTCAAGCTTCGCAGCCTGTCGCGCCGGGTCACGCAGCTCTATGACCGGGTGCTGGCGCCGAGCGGGCTCAAGGTCACGCAGTACTCGCTGATCGCCAGCGCGCGGCGCCGCGAGGCGTCGAACCCGCCCACGGTGACGGAACTCGCGGACAAGCTCGTCACCGACCGAACCACGTTGACGCGCAACCTGAAACCGCTCGTGGATGCGGGATTCATCAAGGTCGGGAG
>JBAVOG010000506.1:0-4952 GCA_049691875.1 Burkholderiales bacterium
GCTACATGGAGCTCACCGGCGATCCGGAGGGGCCGCCGATGCTGTCCGGCGTGCCGATCATCGATCTCAAGGCGGGCGACGAGGTCTACGCGGGCGTGATGCTCTCACTCGCGGAGCGTGCGGAAACGGGGCAGGGCCGCGCGCTCCACGTGTCGATGCTGCAGGCGGCCGCCTCGTGGCTCATCACGACGCTCCCACTCATCGATTTCGACTGCGCGCCGGACGAGATCACGCGTGCGGGCAACGAGCATCGCAAGTTCATTCCGACGAGCGTTTACCCGACGCGCGACGGGTTCGTCTACATGGCGATCGGCAACGACGCGCAGTGGCGACGACTCACCGCAGTGCCGAAGTTCGCACCGCTCGCCAACGCGGTACGCGAGACCAACGAGGGGCGCCACCGTGAGCGAAAGGCGATCCTCCGCGAGATCGCGGCGATCACCCGGGAGCATCCGAGCGGGACGATTGCCGAGGACCTCGCGCGTGCCACGATTCCCAACGCACAGATCAACACGATACGCGCCGTCCAGGCGCTCGAGGCATTGCGCGACAAGCTCACGCTCACGCTCACCCCGGCGGGAAAGACCGTTCGCATGCAACCGGCCGCCGTGGATTGGCCCGGACAGAACACGGAACTTCCCTTTCCGCCGAAATACGGCCAGCACACGCGCGAGCTGCTCCGTCAGGCCGGGTACCTCGATGGCGAGATCGATGCGCTGGCGAAGGAGGGAGCGGTGAGTTGTGGGCAGTGAAGAATGAGGGGAGCAGGACGGAGCTAGTTTTTTTCCCCTCCTTTTCAAGGAGGGGAAACAACGCGATCACCGATTGACCAGCTGCAGGAACTCCCGGCGCAGCGCCTCGTTCTCCAGGAACGCGCCCCGCATCACGCTGTTCACCATGTGCGACTCGTCCTTCACCCCGCGCCACTGGGTGCACAGATGGTCGGCCTCGATGACGAGCGCCAGCCCCTCGGGCTGAATACGCGCCTCGAGGAGGTCGGCGAGCTGCATCACCGCCTCTTCCTGGATCTGCGGCCGGCTCATCACCCAGCTCGCCAGCCGCGAATACTTGGATAGCCCGAACAGATTCGACTGCTTGTTCGGTAGAAGCCCGATCCAGAGCTTGCCGAGGATTGGCACCAGATGGTGGGAGCACGCGCTGCGCACCGTGATCGGGCCGACGATCATCAGCTCGTTCAGCCGCTCTGCGTTCGGAAACTCGGTCATGCGCGGCATCGGGTGATAGCGACCCCGGAAGACTTCGTTCAGGAACATGCGCGCGACCCGCCGCGCGGTTCCCGTGGTGTTATGGTCGTTCTCGGTGTCGATGACCAGCGCTTCGAGCACCGCCTGCATGCGGTCGGTGACCTCTTCCTCGAGCGCCGCGCGCTCGGCATCGCTCGCGATGAATTCGGCGATGTTGTCGTTGGCGTGGAAACGCTGCCCCGCCGCCCGCAGTCGGGCGCGGATGCTCTCGGCTGCGCTGGCGGGCGTAGTGTTGGATGCCTTCATGCGTTTCTCCGGTTCGCCCGCATTGCGGGCTAGACGCGATTATCCCGCGGATGCAGTGCACGCGGGTCCGCCCCCGACCGGAGCGTCGTATTCAGAAGTAACCCCCCGGGGCGTTGCGCCCCGGGGGCGCGGCGTCAGAGCGCCGCGGCGGTGAGATTCAGCTCACCGTGACCTTCTTCGCTGCCGTGCCGGCCTTCTTGGGAAGCCTGAGGGTCAGCACGCCATTCGCGCAGGTTGCTTCGGCCTTCGCGTCGTCCACCTCGTTATCGAGCGTGAAGGCGCGATAGACGCTGCCGTAGTAACGCTCGCTGCGAACGACCCGCTCGCCCTGCTTCTCTTCCTGCTCCCGCTTCACTTCCGCGGAGATGGCGACCTGGTTGCCCTGGACCGAAACTTCGATGTCCTCCTTCTTGACGCCCGGAATTTCCGCCTTGACGGTGTAGGCTCCGTCGTCCTCGGACACGTCCAGCTTGATCTGTGCTTCCCCGTCCAGACCGGCCCATGCCGGCCGAATCCCGTACTCTTTCCAGAAATCGTCCGCGTCGAACCACGGACCGTACCGTGTAAGCTCCCGAAGCGGATTCCAAACAGTCAGTTTCCGTGTCATAAGCTCACCTCCTATCCACTTCAACTTCCAATTCAAGGATAGTCGACGCAGCGGAAAGCGTATTGATTCGGATCAACGAATCTCCGTGGCACGCCGCTGCCCTCACGCGGCAAGGGGAACAGCGCACGCGTCGGTTTGCCGCGCGAGGTCGATGAGCCTTTCCGGTCGGTTGGTGGCGAGCCAGTCGGCGTCCGATAACGCGCGGCGCCAGGCCCGAGCCCCGGGCTGCCCGTGATAGAGGCCAAGCATGTGCCGGGTAATCTGGCGCAGGCTCCCGCCCGCGGCCACGTGCCGCTCGGCATACGGGATAATTGCCTCGACCACGCTCCGGCGTGTGCGAGGGATGCCCGCCTGCCCAAAATAGCGCTGGTCGAATTCCGCGAGTACCCAGGGGTTGTGATAGGCGGCGCGGCCGAGCATCACTCCGTCCGCGAGCGCAAGCTGCGCGTCGATCTCTTCCAGCGTCGAGATTCCGCCATTCACCACGATCTCGAGGTCGGGAAACTCGCGCTTCAGGCGGTGAACGAGGTCGTATCGCAGCGGGGGCACCTCGCGATTCTCCTTGGGAGAGAGACCCTTCAGCCAAGCATTGCGCGCGTGGACGAAAAACGTCCGGCACCCCGCGCGCGCAAGAATTTCGACAAAACGGTGCACGAAGTCGTAATCCTCCGTGCGATCGATGCCGATGCGGTGCTTCACCGTAACCGGGACCGACACCGTATCGAGCATGGCCCTGACGCAGTCGGCGACCAGTTCCGGCTCGGCCATCAGGCACGCGCCGAATGCGCCGCGCTGCACCCGCTCGGAGGGACAGCCGCAGTTGAGATTGACCTCGCGATAGCCCCACCGTTCGGCCAGACGCGCGCAGGCCGCAAGCTCATCGGGCTCGGAGCCTCCCAGCTGTAGAGCGACCGGCTGCTCGGCGGGATCGAAATCGAGATGCCGTGCCACATCGCCGTGCAGCAGGGCACCGGTAGTCAGCATTTCCGTGTAAAGCCAAGTCCTTGCGGTGATCAGTCGATGGAAATACCGGCAATGCCGGTCGGTCCAGTCCATCATCGGCGCGACCGCGAGGCGATGCGGAGCATTCGCGAGCATGCCGAATTCTACCTGCGGGCTCCGGGCCGGACCCGCGTATCGATGGAAAAACGCTGGCGCCTCAGCGATCTACTGCGCGCACCGCGCTGCGATTCGCGGCGAGCTGGCGAAGCACGCCAAATGAGCATTCGCGCTTCGCTTTGGTAAGCACACGCAATTGCACGTAGCGTGTGCGATGCAGTAACGGAGCATGCACCGATCCAGTTCGCGTGCAAGTGTTCAATTCGGCGGTAGCGTGCATGAGAGTGAGCGCTTCGTCTCGCCACAATCCCGGTCGCTCGGCGACGCTCGTTGCGCGAAGTTCGATGGGGCGCACGATCGATCCGGAGCGTGCGGGGTGTGATGCACTTGGCGCGTTTCTTGATTGCCAAGAATTTTCGTCTGCACAAAAAATTGATTGCATTTTTTCCCGGAGATGAGAGTAGCATTCCGTCTTCGTCGTCGGACACGCAAGCGCAAAGATCGGCACCATCCTTGCGCGCGCCGTGTAGCAAGTGATTCGAGTCGTGCAGGCGTGCAGTCGTACTACTGGCCTAGTTACAACGTACTACCGACCGGGCCGCACACGGCGCGATTTGAACTACGCGTTGCACAAAGGTTTTTCGGCGACGAGGATGTTTGAGCGCAACGGCCACGCGCCGGAGTATCGGAGGCGTGGAAAAGGACAAGGCGCCCTGAACAGGGCCGACGCTCGAGAGGAGGACGCATGGGGAAAATCCGGCACGCCGTGAGGACGGCGGCACCGCGCACGCAGTTTGCAACGCGCACGAAGTCGTCCGAAAGCAATTCCACCAAACCCTTCGGACAAAAGCGGGGCTCACTGCGCCCCGACGCAGAGAGTGGCTCCGGCCGCGAGAAGAGCGCGATGCCGGCCACGGACGACGGAGTGCTCGACGAATGGCTCGAGCCCGACAAGGACGCAGATCTCGATCAGTGGCTTCACGAGCACGGCGCGGACGGCGGCGTGGACGATCGTAGTCGCTGATGCCCGTTCCGCGGCGCATTTCCTCGCAAGTCCCTGAATCGCAATAGCGATGCGGCGTGCTGCCGCATCGGATGGGACTCTGCACGGCGTGTCGCCAGTCAGGGACATCACGACTCCGGAGAGACCTCTCGATGGCACACAGGATCCGCAGGGTAGTCACGGGTCATGACGCGCAGGGCCGTGCGGTGTGTATCAGCGACGGTCTTGCCAGTAATGTCCTGCAGCGCCCCAATCGGCCCGGCGTCACGCTGACGAATCTCTGGAAGAACGACGGAGTGCCGACCGAGTACGATGGTGCGACCGAGACGGTCGACGGTCCGTTCGTGCTGCATCCTCCCAAGGGCGGAGTCGTGTGCAGGGTGGTCGAGTTCGAGCCCGAGGATCCCGAGGTGCTCAAGACGCTCGATGGCAGGGCCGCCTTCGCAGAAATGGGCGCCGCACACGCCATCGTGGAGAATGCGCGCCACCCGTTCATGCACCGGACGGACTCGGTCGACTACGCGATCGTTCTCCGGGGCGAGATCACCATGCTCCTGGATGACAGCGAAGTGCATCTCAAGGCCGGCGACGTCCTGATCCAGTGCGGCACCAACCACGCCTGGTCGAATCGCGGCAAGGAAACCTGCCTGATCGCATTCGTGCTCGTCGACGCTGTCGCAAAGCACGCTGCGCCGTCCAGCTGACGCCTGGTCGAACGGTGCTCAGGCGTGCGCCGGCTCGGGGCGCGCCGGCCGGGCGAGGGGCCAGAAGC